>CAYFVF010000013.1:12871-18788 GCA_964346335.1 uncultured Hyphomicrobiaceae bacterium | reverse complement strand
CAGCGTTTGCCCGGGCGCTCGCCGCGGCGGCGCTGCGCGAGGCGCGCGAGGAGGCCGGCTTCCTCTCTCCGACCTGTCAGGCATCAGAGGGCACGGACCTGCGCGAACTGAGCTTCATTGCCCGCGCGCTCACCCCTGCAAAACGCCCACGCCGTTTTGATACACGGTTTTTCTGCCTGAGATGGCACGGCGAGCCCGCGCTGCGCGCCGGCGATGGCGAGTTGGAAGATGTCAGCTGGTATGCGCTTGAGCACGTGGCGAAGGAGGACCTGCATGTGATATCGCGCGTGGTAATTGAAACGCTGATAAACAGGCTCGGCACCGGCCAACTGGACCATCCCGACGCGCCGATCCCGTTCCTTTTCGCGCGGGGAAGCCGTTTTCAACGGGTGATTCTGTAGGGGTCTGCGCGTTCTTGACATAAGCCTCGCGCTCGGTAACTGTGAGCGCAACATCAGGCATCCGATATCTGGAGTGGGCGAATGGCCAAACCGACAACACAAAAAATCAAGCTCGTGAGTTCGGCTGGGACGGGATATTTTTACGTCACCAAGAAGAACACCCGCACATTGACAGAAAAGCTTGTTCTCAAAAAATATGACCCGGTCGCGCGCAAGCATGTCGACTTC
The DNA here is from genome assembly GCA_964346335.1 of uncultured Hyphomicrobiaceae bacterium. Lineage (GTDB taxonomy): Bacteria > Pseudomonadota > Alphaproteobacteria > Rhizobiales > Rhodomicrobiaceae > Dichotomicrobium. The sequence continues at coordinate 18,159 of CAYFVF010000013.1, read as the reverse complement.
CGGGAAGCCAAGATCAAGTAGCTTTCGGCACTGGCCCCCAACAGAGTGTTTCACCGCCTGTAGGCGCTTCTCAAGGCAGGATAATAAATCGCTGACCACCACGCATCACGTTGGTGGAAAGGCGAATTTGGTTGTGCGCGCGAGCGCCGCCGGGAGCCAGCCCCACGACCACTCGGCAGCGGGGTAAATCCAAGGAGTCGCGGGGGCTGGCTTTCAAGCCAATTCAACCAAAGAGGGCGTTGGTCAATTGACTTGTTGGCCGAATGATGCCGGCGCTTTCGAGGAGGCCACTCAACCGCGCACCAATCGGCCTATCCCCCCAACCCAGGAGATGCGGCGAACCTGGCAAGCCGGGGGAAACTCTGAGTTCTCCACAACAGTAAGCGGGAAAAAGGCGTTATTTTCAAGTGTTGTTGATTCTGACGTGACGTCAACACGTTTGAATCCCGCAGCTTTGTGGCTGTCCGTACGCAATTTTGCGGCCATTCAGTGGCCACGCGCATGACTGTTCATTAACGCCTCATTGACCAAAAGGCAATATTTGCAATCGTTTAAGGTAAATGGTGCTACTCCGCCCACGCCTGTCGGCACGCAGGCAGGCGCGCTCTGAGAGTTTTCCCCAGAAAATAAACATGGTGTGCCGTGACAGGCCTATTGCGCGGCGCGGGCGTCGACGTCTCAGGTCTTTTCGATAAACTGCCGGATTGTCTCCAGAAACGCACCCACGGCGATCGGCTTGGAGATATAGGCCTCACAGCCGCCTTCGCGGATCCGCTGTTCATCACCCTTCATGGCGAACGCTGTCACCGCGATCACCGGAATGTCTTTCAGCGCATCATCTTCCTTGAGCCATTTTGTCACATCCAGCCCGGAAACCTCGGGCAACTGGATGTCCATGAGGATAAGCGCCGGGCGATGCTTGCGCGCCAGCGGCAAGGCATCCATGCCGTTGCGCGTCTGAATGGTATGATAGCCGTGAGCTTCCAGCAGGTCGTTGAAGAGCTTCATGTTGAGTTCGTTGTCTTCAACGATGAGCACAGTCTTGCCGTTTGCAGGGCGGTCCGTTGCGGCATTCGATGGTGCCGCCGTGCGCGGACGCGCGGAATTACCAGACGCGCGCTGCGGCGTGCCTGGGCGCATCGTCGCGTTCCGCCGTGTCCGTGTCTTTTCAAACTGTGGCATTGCCTATTCTGACATGGTGTTGTTGCGTCCGCCCTCCGGCTCAATGTGCCGTCATTGTCAAAGCATAGCCTCAAACCGTTAATAAGCTCTCTGCAATCATTGTCATGACTTTGCCGCACGCCGGAACGGAAAACGATGAAACGCCAATCCAGTATGAGAGCAGCCAGCCTTGATGAGGCAGAAGCCGTGGCGCTGCGCGCTGTCGGCTTTCTCGCTTCCGATCATTCTTACATGGCCGATTTCCTCTCCCGCAGCGGTGTATCGCCCGACGCGCTTGCCGATCTTGTCGAAAATCACGAGTTTCTCACCGGTGTGCTGGACCATCTTCTATCAGACGAATCCCTGTTGCTCGCGTTTTGCGGCAATGCAGGCATCGACCCCTCGGATATCCTGCCGGCGCGCAATGCTCTTACATCTCGCGCGCGCGCCTGAAATCGCATTCGTTATGATCAAACCGGGCCGCGGTCCTCACTTTCCGAAAAGGAGTTCCCATCCCGCCTGTCGGGCCGGGAGGTTGTCTGAATCGCGCCTTAGCCTGGTTTCTGCGGACAGCGCTCCACCTCCTGAAACGCCAGCGATGACAAGCGCCCGGTGAGCGCGAAGGTGCCGTAGTCAATGCGCAGCTTGCGGCTCACCCCGTTTTCATAAAGCCGGAACGACAGCTGATAGCTCGGCACGCTGTCCGAGCCGGCGTCATGCTCGAAATAACTGATCGACACGGGCCACGACGGCAGCGATTTCAGCGTCTCATGCCCTGGAATATCCTGGTCGGTCTGAGCGCCCGGCCCGATCCGCTCGCCGATGAATGTGGTGGTGGCGAATAGTTTGTCGCCGCTCTCCGAGCCGTCATACAGATTTGCCTGCATGACGCGTTCGCCCGCTTTCGCGGCTTCGAGGATCTTGAGCGAGAACTGCGTGGGAAACTGAGGGTTGTCCGAGATGCGCAGTTCCGTCTTGTCCGCGTCGTCCAGCGTGACCTTGATCGCGCCGTTTTCCTCGGAGCGCGCCGCGCGCCCGTCGAGTTCCTCCGTGAGGCGGTCGTTCAGGTATTGCGATGACGTGAAGCGGAACTGATCACCTTCGCCATCCTCCCACGTCGATGAGCGGATATCACTCACCACCTCGGTGCCTTCGGCATCGACAATGCGCGTGACCATCCTGTTGTTCAGGGTATAGCCCGTGCACGTGGAGCCGGCGATCTCGAACACCATCCGGCCCTCGACCCCGGCGATGTTCTGGCTGCCCGCCGTCTCATCAAGCTGCATCTCGTAGACAGCGCGGTGCGGCGCGAACCCCATGCCCGGCGCGGTCGCGAACGCAGGGACAGACGCACCCAACAGCGCCAGCGCAGCCGAAGCCCAAACACTCCTTCGCGTTCCGCGCATTTTCACCTCGTGGGAGCGCATGATTGTGTTTCCTGATCTCATAAGTTGAAATATACAGGGCGTGGGCAAGCGCACCAATGACGAAATCGCCATGTTGAACAGCTAGGGGGATACAATGCCCAGTGTTGTGGACGAAAAGTTGCGCGAACTTGGTATCACACTCCCGCCGGCGCCCGCCCCGGCCGCGAATTACGCGCCTTATGCCATGTCGGGCGGGTTTCTGTTCATTGCCGGTCAGCTCCCCAAGGACGAATCAGGCGCAGTGATCGAGGGCAAGCTTGGCGATAGTGTAAGCATCGAGGAAGGCCAGCGCGCGGCGCGCGTGTGTGTGCTCAATATCCTGGCGCAGGCCCAGGCGGCGCTTGGCGATCTGGACAGGATCACCTTGTGTCTGCGCCTCAATGGCTTCGTCAACAGCCTGCCGGACTTCACCCAGCAGCCCACGGTCATCAACGGCGCGTCGGATTTGCTCGGCGAAGTGCTCGGCACGGCGGGCGTTCATTCGCGCATTGCGGTCGGTGTCGCGAGCCTGCCGATGGGCGCTGCGGTCGAGGTCGATGCGGTTTTCGCGGTTACGTCCGGATAAGCGCGCATGGCTCGGTGCCCCGATTGGCTTGTCGCGGGGCCGATCGCCCATCGCGGACTGCATGATGCGAGCGCGGGCGTTATCGAGAACACGCCATCCGCCTTCGCGGCGGCTATCGACGCGCGCTACGCCATCGAGACGGACCTGCGCGCAGCCGCCTGCGACACTCCCATGGTGTTTCACGATGCCACGCTGGAGCGGCTGACCCAAGGTGCGGGCGCCCTGGCCGACCACGACGCGCACGCGCTCGACCGGACGCCCTTCCGGGATACGCCGGAGCGTATGCCCACCCTGGCCGCGCTGCTGGCGCAGGTCGCCGGGCGAGTGCCGCTGTTCCTGGAGATCAAGAGCGACTTTTCCGACCAAGCCGCGCTTGCCGCCCGTATCGCAGAGGATTTGCGCGGTTATGCCGGCCCCGTTGCCGTGATGTCATTCGATCCCCGGCTGGTTGGCGCCTTTCGCCGGCTGGCGCCGCATATCCCGCGCGGGCTTGGCGTCACGCGCGTGCGCCGTTGCGATTTGCCGCATGCCAGCAGCTTGCAGCGCTTTGCGCTTACCCACATGCTTCTCGCGGTCGAGGCGCAGCCCCACTTCATATCATGTGAACATTCTGCGCTGGAGATGCCCGGCCCGCGGCTGATGCGCAAGCTGGCCCGTCGGCCCGCGATCGCCTGGACAGTTCGCACGGCCGGCGAAGCCAACCGCGCGCGGCGGAACGCCGATGCCATTATCTTCGAGGGCTTCACGCCCTGAGACGCGACAGGACGGAGACCGCGCATGGGCCACAGCGAGGAGATCAAAGTCGAGGTGAGCCGGGGCATTGCTGGTGTGCCCGCCGCTGACTGGGACGCGTGCGCCAACCCAGATCCCGCGACCCACGACCCGTTTCTCTCGCACGCTTTCCTGAAGGCGCTGGAGGACAGCGGCTGCGTGCGCGCGGAAACCGGCTGGGCGCCGCATCATCTGCTTTTGCGCGGGTCAGCAGGCGCGTTGCTTGGCGCGATGCCGCTTTATCTCAAGGGCCACAGCATGGGCGAATACGTGTTCGACTATGCCTGGGCCGATGCCTATGAGCGTGCTGGCGGCGACTATTACCCGAAGCTGCAATCTAGCGTTCCGTTCACGCCTGTGACCGGGCGCAGGCTGTTGACGCCCGAAGGCGTGTCCGGCTGGCGCGCGGAGGCGCTTTTGAACGCGGCGGTCCAACTCACCAGTGGCAACGACCTGTCTTCGCTGCACCTGACCTTCTTGCCGGAAGAGGAATGGCATCAGGGCGCGCGGCTTGGCCTTCTCCAGCGCACCGGCCAGCAATTTCACTGGCTGAACGACGGCTATCGCAGCTTCGACGAGTTTCTTGCCGCGCTTGCCTCACGCAAACGAAAAGCCGTGCGCAAGGAGCGGCGCGAGGCGGTGGCGCCGGGCATCGAGATCGAATGGCTGGTTGGCAGCGACATCACCGAGGCGCACTGGGACGCCTTTTATGCGTTTTACATCGACACCAGCAATCGCAAGTGGGGCCAGCCCTACCTGAACCGCGCGTTTTTCAGCCGCGTTCACGCTGCGATGCCGCAGCGGGTGGCGCTGTGCATGGCGCGGCGCGGCGGGAAGTATATCGCCGGAGCGCTCAACTTTATCGGCGGCGACGCGCTTTATGGCCGCAACTGGGGCGCGATCGAGCATCACCCGTTCCTGCATTTCGAGGTCTGCTACTACCAGGCGATCGAGTTGGCGATCGCGCATGGCCTTTCACGCGTCGAAGCTGGCGCGCAGGGTGAGCACAAGCTGGCGCGCGGCTATGTCCCGCGCACCACGTACAGCCTTCATTATCTGGCGCATCCCGGCCTGGCCGAGGCGGTCGAGAATTTCCTGCAGCGCGAGCGCGAGATGGTTGCGCGCGGAAACGAGATCCTTAGCGAGTCCGCACCGTTCCGGCGTGGTGATGGCGGCGGCGAGACGAGCGGCGCTTGACCGGCTGAGGACCAGCCCGTTAAATCCGCTGCATCAGGGCGCGCGCGTCCGCACGCTCCACATAGAGGTGCCTCAATGAGCGATCAGCCGCCGGCTTACGATCCGGACAACATCTTCGCCAAGATCATGCGCGGCGAAATGCCCTGCCACGAGGTCTACAGCGATGA
>CAYFVF010000013.1:0-12771 GCA_964346335.1 uncultured Hyphomicrobiaceae bacterium | reverse complement strand
TCTTCGCCAAGATCATGCGCGGCGAAATGCCCTGCCACGAGGTCTACAGCGATGACCACACGCTCGCGTTTCTGGACATCATGCCGCGCGTGGACGGGCATACGCTGGTGGTCCCGCGTGCGCCATCGCGCAATCTGCTGGACGCGCAACCGAAGGATGTCGCGCGGGCGGTGACGACGGCGCAGAAAGTCGCTTTGGCGGCGCAAGACGCGTTTGCGGCGGATGGCGTGGCGCTATGGCAGTTTTCTGAGAGCGCGGCGGGGCAAGTCGTGTTTCACCTACATTTTCACATCCTGCCGCGTCACAACGGCGTCGAACTGCGGCCGCCGGGACAGATGGCGGATCATGACGTGCTCGCCGATCATGCCCAGCGCATCCGCGCCGCACTCGATCGCCTGGAGGGCTGAGTACTGCGGTTCTAGGGCGTCAGCGGCAAGGCGACGAAGCGCATTTCGTCCTCGCCGGTCGCGAGCAGCAACAGCGCCGTGCCGCGCTCCAACTCGCGCAACTCCTCGATCCGCGCCGTCACCTCCTGCGGTGTCGTGACCGGCGCGTGTGACACCTCGACGATCAGCATGCCGGGCTCGATGCCGCGCTGAGCCGCGCCGCTGTCTGGCGTAACGGCCGTGACCACCACGCCGGACACTTTCTCGGCGACGCCGTACTTTTCGCGTGTTGCCTCATCCAGCGCGCTCAGCGACAACCCGAGGATCGAGTCGGCCTCGGCGTCGTCGCCCTCGGCCTGGGTGACTGCGCCGCTCCCGTTACCTTCGTCCAGCAGGCCAACGGTGAGCGTCAGTTCGACCATCTCGCCGCGCCGGTTGACGACGATGGGCACCTCGGCGCCGATATCGGTTTCCGCGACTAGCCGGGGCAGCTTGCGCACGGTATCGACGGGCCTGCCGTTGAAGCTCGTGATCACATCTCCGACCTCGACACCCGCCTCCGCCGCCGGGCCATCATCGGTGACATCCGCCACAAGCGCGCCTTCGGCGTTGCTCATGTCAAGGCTTTCGGCAATTTCATCATTCAGCGACTGGATGCGCACCCCTATCCAGCCGCGCCGGGGCTCGCCAAATTCGCGCAACTGGCCGATCACACGCTGGGCAGTGTTCGCGGGCAGCGCGAAGCCGATCCCGATGGAGCCGCCGGTGGGCGAAATGATCGCCGTGTTAACCCCGATGACCTCGCCTTCCATGTTGAACAGCGGGCCGCCGGAGTTGCCGCGGTTGATCGCCGCGTCGGTCTGGATGAAGGCATCGTAGGGGCCGGAGTTGATGTCGCGCTGCACGGCGGAGACGATGCCCAGCGACACCGAGCCGCCCAGCCCGAAAGGGTTGCCGATGGCCATGACCCAGTCGCCGACCTCCATGCGCGCGGAATCGCCAAAGGGTACTGCGTCCAGCGGTGCGTCCGGCTGAACGCGCAAGAGCGCCAGGTCGGTTTTCTCGTCGCGGCCCACGACCTCGACCACCGTCAGCTTCCGGCCGTCGGCAAAATTGATGATGATCTCGTCCGCGTTCTCGATGACGTGGTTGTTGGTGACGATCAGGCCGGACGGGTCGATCACGAAGCCGGAGCCGAGCGAACTGATGCGTCGGGCCTGGCCCCGGTCATCCAGGAAATCCTCGAACAGCTCGTCGAAAGGGGAGCCCTCAGGCGCGCGCGGGACCGGAATGGCCGGGCCGTCGGACAGCAGCTGTGTCGTCGAGATGTTGACCACCGCGCCCTGCAGGTCGCGCGCCAGGTCGGAAACGGCAGCGGGGCCGCGCGCATGGCTGGCGCCCGCCGCCATGAGCGAAAACGCCGCCGCGAACAGCAGCATCAAGCCCCAACGGCGAACAGGCAGGCGGATGGGCAGCGCGGCGGCCGTGGCGCGTGTTGAGCGAGGTGTGGTCATGTGTGCTTGTCCGACTGATTAGAGCACTTTCAGCAGGAGTGGGAACCGGTTCTGCGTCCGAAAGTGCGACAAAACAAGAAATTGTAGCCTGTTCAGCGCTTCGGCTTTGGTTGAACAGGCTTTAGAACCGGTGGCGGATGCCGCCGCGAGATTCCGCGCCGCTGGAGGCGTTTGTTTCTGGCTAGGAGAAATCTATCAGACGGGGCAGTGCGTGCGAAGATATTTGGAGGGTGGCGGCATGAGCGCCGGCGGATCATCCGCGCACGAGCCAGACGATAAAAACACCAATCGCAACGCAGGTGGCGCCCACGGTGCGAATGGTGTTTTCAGGCGTTTCGGTGAGAGTTTCCAGCAGCCGCGCGCCCAGCCTTGGTGCGAGGGCCCACAGCAGGCCCTCGATCACCAACACCAACCCGATGCCGACCAGGAGGTCACTCATCGCGCGACAGCACTACCTTGTGACCTCTGCGCGAGGTCCAGCGGCATCTTCTGCATCCTCGGCTCTTGTGCCGCTGGTCGGAGCCGGCTGGGGCTTCTGACCGCCGGCTGTCTGCTGGTCGCTACCCCGGCCGAACGGACCGGAGAAGTAGTTGAAGAACGGCGAGTCCGGCGACAGCACCATGCGGGTATCGTTGGACTTGATGCCCGTCTCGTAAGCCTGCATGGAGCGATAGAACGCGAAGAAGTCCTCGTCCTTGGTGTAGGCCTCGGCGAAGATCTTGTTACGCTCAGCGTCGCCTTCACCACGCAGGATCTGCGCATCACGTTCGGCCTCGGCCTTGATGATGGTGGCCCGGCGATCGGCGTCGGAACGGATGCGCTGGCCCGCTTCGCGACCACGGGCACGGATTTCCGCAGCCTCCTGCTGGCGCTCGGTTTGCATCCTGCGGAATATCGCCTCGCTGTTGGCTTGCGGGAGGTCCACGCGCTTGAGGCGCACATCGACAATGTCGATACCGAATTCCTGCGCCTGCGTGTTCACATCCTCGGCGATGCGCTTCATCATCTCGCTGCGTTCATCGCGAACGATCGCCTCGAAGTTTGCCGAGCCGATCACCCGGCGCAGCGAGGCATCAACACTCGATGTCAGACGCGATCGGGCAATCTGCTCGTTTGTCACCGCCTGGTAGAACAGCAGCGGATCGGTGATCCTGAAGCGGGTGAAGGCGTCCACCACCAACCGCTTCTGGTCCGCCGCGATCACCTCCTGCGGGCGCATGTCGAGCGCGAGAATGCGCTTGTCGTAGACCGTGGCGGTCTGGATGATCGGATACTTGAAGTAGAGGCCCGGCTCCTTGATGACCCGTGTGGGTTTACCGAACTCAAGCACGAGCGCCTGGTCGGTCTGGGAGACGATGAAGGCTGCGGAGTAGGCGGCGAAAGCGCCCACGCCGAGCACGATGACAACTATGGCGAAGAGCGCTCGTTTCATTGGCTGGCTCCCTGAGTGCTGCCCTGCTGCCTGCGCAGCTCGTTAAGCGGAAGATACGGCACGACGCCCTGACTTGATGATCCGGCCTCGTCGATGATGACCTTGTCGGTGCCCTGGAAGACGCGCTCCATGGTCTCTAGGAACATGCGCCGGCGGGTAACTTCGGGGGCGAGGGCGTATTGCTCATAAATCTTGGTGAAGCGGTTAGCTTCACCCGTTGCCTGGGCCACGGTCTGCTCCTTGTACGCTTCGGCGGCCTCGGTGATTTTGGCGGCTTCGCCTCGTGCTTCGGGGACGACAGTATTGGCGTAGGCCGACGCTTCGTTCTGGATGCGTTCCTGGTCGGCGCGAGCGGCCTGCACGTCGCGGAACGCGTCGATGACCTGCGAGGGCGGGTCAACCTTCTGGAGCTGGACCTGCGTGATGAGGATGCCGGACTCGTAGTCGTCCAAAGTCTGCTGCATCAAATTCTGCACCGAGGTCTCGGTTTCCTGACGCGAGCGCGTGAGCAAGGGTTGCAACCGGCTCTCACCGGCGACCTCGCGCAGCGCGCTTTCGGCGACGTCCTTCACGGTCTGCTCGGGCTGCTGGATATTGAACAAGTAGTTCTCAGCGTTATTGATGCGCCAAAACACGACCGAGTTGATGTCGACAATGTTCTCGTCGCCGGTGAGCATCAGGCTTTCTTCAGGCACCTGCCGCGAGACGCTCGTCGTCGTCCCGTCGACCTCGCCGCGAAAGCCAATCGCCTGCCGGTTCACGCGCGTGACTTTAGGCTTGAAGACGGTCTCGACGGGATAGGGCAGGCGGAAGTTCAGGCCCGGCGGCAACTGCCGGTCAAACTCGCCGAAGCGCAGCACAACGCCCAACTCGTCCGGTTGCACGCGCGTAGTGAAGCCCTGCCAGCCGAAAAAACCGAGGATGGCAAGGACGACCAGCGCGATCACGCCGCCGCTGAACCCGCTGCCACCGCCGCCGCCAGGCATCGCCTTTTTCAGGCGGTCCTGACCTTGTTTCAGGATTTGCTCTAGATCGGGGCCCTGGTTGCCGCCCGACGGTCCCTGTCCCCAGGGGCCGCCGCTGCCGCCTTTCCAGCCGCCGCCGTTGTTACTACTCCAAGGCATGGTGATGATCCTCTGTACGTCTCAGGTCACTTATGGGCATGCGCACCGAGATCGAAGCACGGCTCCGAGCGGGCTCGCGGATGATGGTTGCTATTTCAAGGAAGTATACAACGCGGCTTCTCGCGTAATTCGTCCTGCTTATAGGCCAGATGGAAACTCGGCGCAAATCCTGGCCAGGTGAGCTGTTCTGTTGCGGTGTCACGCGCTGCGAAAGCGCCGTTCAACCATTGCTCTCCGGTATATGGCGAGGCCCGATGCAACCGTCAATGTACACTCTACGCCCACCGGTGGCGCGCTCGCGCACGCATAATGGAGAACGCAGCACGCGCGGCTGAGGAGCAGGCCATAAGGTCGCAGCCCCTACGAAAGGCGCGCGTTCAACCGCCGGATGGCCGTTGCTGGCATCGAATTGCTGGTGTAGCATGGGAGAAATAATAACGCATTAGCCCATGCAGCCCGCTGGGCGTGCCGGCAGGCGCAACACAAAGTCTTGAGGTCCATGCGCATCGGAATTGGACCAGCAACGATATAGAAATGCCGTCCCGATGAAGGACATATGGCTAACCCGCAGACGCACCGCACGGTGGGTTCGACTTCGCTTGAGCAGCCACGCTTTGTCTGCGGGGCGAAAGTGCCGCAGGGGCAACGGGGTCACGCGAGGTCGCTCTTGAACGATAATGGCGAACCGCGTCGTGCAAAAAGGTTGCCCACCACGCCGCAGCGGGTGAAGCGTGATTAGCGGTGGCAGGGGCTGGCGTCAACTGCTTCTGCAACCGACCCTTTCGAGTGTTGCGTCGAGGCATCATCAAGTGGCGCAGCCGGGCTCTGGCTGGCGCGCCCCGGGCGATGGCAGACCGGAGCGAACGGACAACGACGAGCATGATAACTTTTTTGGCGAAATCAACCCTTTGCCTTCTGTTTTTCAGACCCGATTTATCAGGAGGCCGAGAGGAGAAGCGTAGGCGACCATGAGTGAAAGCGAAAGCTTGGGCGAACGGAAAGGCATGAGCAAAGATTCGATCCTCCAAGAGTTCCACGAGCGCTACAGCGACCGGCGGATTGCCGAGATGTCTCTGCAGAACTACCTGGAGGGCTGTCGGGACAATCCCCGGATGTATGACAGCGCGGCCGAGCGGCTTTTGGCCGCGATCGGCGAGCCGGAGATCGTCGACACCTCCCGCGACGACCGGCTGGGCCGCATTTTTCAGAATCGGACGGTGCGGCGCTATCCGGCGTTCGACGATTTCTATGGCCTCGAAGAGACGATAGAGCGTGTCGTCGCCTTCCTGCGCCATGCCGCGCAGGGGCTGGAGGAACGCAAGCAGATCCTCTACCTGCTGGGTCCTGTTGGCGGCGGCAAGTCGTCTCTGGCCGAGCGCATGAAAAAGCTGATGGAGACCGAGCCGATCTACGTGCTCAAGGCCGGCGAGGAGATCAGCCCGATCCACGAAAGTCCGCTGGGTCTGTTCGACGCTGAACGCGACGGCCCGGCGCTTGAGCGCGACTACAACATCCCGCAGCGCCGGCTGCCGGGCATGTGCTCAGCGTGGGCGCTGAAGCGGCTGGATGAGTTCGACGGCGACGTTTCCAAGTTCACCGTCGTGCAGATGCATCCGTCGAAGCTGCGCCAGGTCGGCGTGGCCAAGGCAGAGCCGGGCGACGAAAACAACCAGGATATCTCCACGCTCGTGGGGCATCCCGACATCCGCAAGCTGGAGTTCTACAGCCAGGACGACCCGGACGCTTATTCATATTCTGGCGCGCTCAACCTGACGACTCAGGGGCTGCTGGAGTTCGTCGAGATGTTCAAGGCGCCGCAGAAGATGCTGCATCCGCTGCTGACCGCGACGCAAGAGCGCAACTATGTCGGCTCGGAGAATCTCGGAGCCATGCCCTACCAGGGCATTATCATGGCGCATTCCAACGAATCCGAGTGGCGCAGCTTCAAGGCCAACCGCAACAATGAGGCGTTCCTTGATCGCATCTGCCTGATCCGCGTGCCCTACTGCCTGCGCGTGGACGAGGAAGCGATGATTTACCGCAAGCTTCTGGCGCAGTCTGAGCTGTCCGAGGCGCCCTGCGCGCCGGACACGCTGGAGATGATGGCGCGGTTCTCGGTGCTGACGCGGCTCAAGCCGCACGAGAATTCGTCGCTGTACGCCAAGATGCTTGTTTATAACGGGCAGGACCTGAAGGGCAGCGACCCGCACGCCAAGACCGTGCAGGAGTACCGCGATGCCGCGGGTGTCGACGAGGGCATGGACGGCATGTCCACGCGCTTCGCCTACAAGATACTGTCGGAGACGTTCAACTTCGACACCGCCGAGGTCGCGGCCGACCCGGTGCACCTGATGTACGTGCTGGAACAGGCGATCCGGCGCGAGCAGCTCGACCGGGAGACGGAGCAGCGCTACATCGCCTTCATCAAGGACGAGCTGGCGCCGCGCTATGCGGACTACATCGGCAAGGAAATCCAGAAAGCCTACCTGGAGTCCTACGAGGAGTATGGCCAGAACCTGTTCGACCGCTACATCGCCTATGCAGATGCCTGGGTCGAGGGCAAGGACTTCAAGGATCCCGACACCGGGCAGATCTTCGATCTGGATATCCTCGATCGGGAGTTGCAGAAGACCGAAAAGCCCGCGGGCATCCGCAACCCTAAGGATTTCCGCAACGAGGTCGTGAAATACGCCCTGCGCCAGCGTGCCCATAACGACGGGCGAAATCCGCGCTGGACCTCGTATGAGAAAATCCGCGAAGTGATCGAGCAGCGGATGTTCTCGCAGATCGAGGAACTGTTGCCGGTCATCACGTTCGGCAGCAAGCAGGACAAGGAAAGCGCCGAGAAGCATGACGCGTTCCTGACCCGCATGGTGGAGCGCGGCTATACCGAGCCGCAGGTGCGCCGTCTCGTGGAATGGTATATGCGGATGCGTGAGGCGGGCTAGAGCGCAATCCGAAAAAGCCTGTCCCGGACCTGATCCGGGATGGGAATCGGTTTTCGGATGTCTTGCGCGGGAAACGGAATCGATAGAGCTGAATCCCTTTTCAATCAGAATGGATGTGGCTCTACAGACCCGCTTTCCGCCCCGCGGGGCACGAGAGCGCGATCCGGGAAGCGCCGACCGCTTTCCAAATGGATTGCGTGTCAAAACAAGGGCGTAAAGGCATGATCTTCCCCTCGGTGGAGCGGATCATGCAGGAACGCCCACTGGATCGGTCAAACGATGGCAAATTTGCGGATCATCGACCGCAGGCAAAATCCGACTGGCAAAAGTCTCGGCAACCGGCAGCGCTTCATGGACCGTGCGCGCGAGCAGTTGCGCAAGGCTATCAAGGACAACATCCGCCAGCGCAGTATCTCCGACACGACATCCGGCGAGACCGTGGTGATCCCGGCTGACGGGACCCATGAGCCTGTGTTCCGGCATGACCCGGAGACAGGACAGCGCTCGCGTGTTCTGCCTGGCAACAAGGAGTTCCGTGCCGGCGACCGTCTGCCGCGACCCTCTGGCGGGTCGGGCCGTGGCGGTCGCGAGGGCAGCGAGGAAGGCGAGGGCGAGGACGCGTTCGCCTTCACGCTCAGCCGGGACGAGTTTCTCGATCTGCTGTTCGAGGATCTCAAGCTGCCCGACATGGTCAAGAAGCAGCTTAAGACGGAAGAAAGCGACAAGCCCAAGCGCGCGGGGTTCGCCACCTCCGGCCCGGCCAACCGGCTCAACCTCGTGCGCACGCTGCGCCGGTCCCTGGTGCGCCGCGCCGCGCTGGCCCGGCCCAAGCAGGACGTCATCCAGCAGATCGAGCGCGAACTGGCCCGGCTGGAAAGCGGGGAGATTACCCCGGCGGACGGCAGCGAGCCGGATCAGCGCATCGCCGAGTTGCGGGAAAAGCTCGCGCGCGTGCGCCAGCGCCGGTCGCGCGTGCCTTTCATTGATCCCATCGATCTGCGTTATAACCGCCTGGAGCACCGGCCGCAGCCCATCGCCCAGGCGGTGATGTTCTGCCTGATGGACGTCTCGGCGTCGATGGACGAGGACATGAAGGCGCTGGCCAAGCGCTTTTTCCTGCTGCTGCACCTGTTCCTGGAGCGCCACTACGATAATGTCGAGGTCGTGTTCATCCGGCACACCCAGCACGCTGAGGAGGTGGACGAGCAGACCTTTTTCGAGGGGCGTCAGACCGGCGGCACGGTTGTCTCCACGGCGCTCAAGGAAATGATTCGCATTGCTCGGGCGCGCTATCCGCTGGGCGACTACAACATCTATGTCGCGCAGGCGTCGGACGGCGACAACGTGCGCAGCGACATCGACACCTGCGCGAATCTGCTCAACGACAAGGTGCTGCCGATCACGCAGTACATGGCGTATGTCGAGATCAATCCACCGATGCGCGGGCGGCGCAACATCGCGCGCCAAGGCGAGAGCGACCTCTGGCACGGGTATGCGCAGATTGCCGAGCGCCGGCCCAACCTGGCGATGCGCCGGATCAGCGAGGCGGGCGACATCTTCCCGGTGTTCCGCGACCTGTTCAAGAACGAGGGGCAAACCACGTGAGCGTTGAGGATATCGACAAGGCGAAGCCGCTGTTCAGTGGTCCCGACTGGGATTTCAGGACGCTGGGGCGCACCTTCGACGCGATCGAGCAGGTGGCCGTTGAGGAACTCGGGCTGGACCTTTACCCGACCCGTCTGGAGGTGATCACCTCCGAGCAGATGCTGGATGCCTACGCCGCGACCGGTATGCCGGTGATGTATACGCACTGGTCGTTTGGCAAGCGCTTCGCCCAGCAGGAATTGCTCTACCGCAAGGGCTATCAGAGCCTTGCGCTGGAAATCGTCATCAACGCGAACCCGAGCATTTGCTACGTCATGGAAGAAAACACCATGGCCACACAGGCGACGGTGATTGCCCATGCGGCGATGGGGCACAACCATTTCTTCAAGAACAACCAGGTGTTCCAGGCGTGGACCGCGCCTGACACGATCCTCGATGATCTGCGCTATGCCCGCAGCTTCGTGAAGCAGTGCGAGGATCGGCAGGGCCGGGAGGCGGTCGAGCAGGTGCTGGATGCCGCGCACACGCTTTTCGCCCACGGCGTCGGCCGCGACAAACTCGCGCAAAAGCCCGACCCGCTGGAGCAGCGCGAGCGCACGCGCCAGCGCCGCCGCGAAGAGCGCGAGGCGATGGATGAGCTCTGGCTGCGCACCGTGCCGAACGCGCTGCCCGAAGACGAGAGCGACGCCAAGGTTCAGTACCGCGATGCCGAGCGGCGCGCGCTTGGGCTGCCCGAGGACAACCTGTTGCTGTTCCTGGAGGCGCATGCGCCGCTGCTGGAGGATTGGCAGCGGGAGTTACTATGCATCGTGCGCCAGCTCGCCACCTATTTCGAGCCGCAGCGCCAGACGAAGATGATGAACGAGGGCTGCGCGACCTGGTGTCATTTCGAGATCATGAGCCGCCTGCGCGACCGCGGCGAGATCGACGAGGGCACGATGCTGGAGTTCCTGCATCTCCATGCGCATGTCGTGGCCCAGCCGGATTTCGACCAGCGCGGCTACCCCGGCATCAATCCGTATGCGCTGGGCTTTGCCATGATGCGCGACATCGCACGCATCTGCACCGAGCCGACGCGCGAGGACGAGGAGTGGTTCCCGGACATCGCGGGCAACGATGACCCGATCGCCACGCTGCGCAACGCCTGGGCCGAGTTCCGCGACGAGAGCTTCGTGCGCCAGTATCTCTCGCCGAAGCTGATCCGCGATTGGCGCATGTTCCGCTTGCGAGACGACGCCGAGGACCCGGAATATCTCGTCGAATCGATCCACGACGATGCCGGCTATCGCAAGATCCGCAGCGCCCTCGCCGATTATTACGACCCGGCCGCGCAGCAGCCGCGCATCGAGGTTGCCGATGCGGACATGCGCGGCGACCGGACGCTGGAGCTTCGCCACTGGGTGAATGATGGTCAGCAGCTTGACGCGCTGGAAAGCCGGCGCGTGTTGCGCCATGTCGCGCGGCTGTGGGGATACGAGGTGCGGCTCACCGAGGTCGAGGCTGACGGCGAGGAGATCGGCGTTTACGAAACGCCGGACCTGTGAGTTGCGCCGACCTGCGCGGCGCGCCGCTTTGAAGATGCCCGCAGAGCTGTCAGGTACCGTTTTGCTCGCGCATCTCCCGACGGCGCATCGGCATGGCGTCGATCACGTCTGACAGCCGCTCGGCCGGGACCGGTGTATCGGAGCGCAGCTTCACGCCTCCGTCTTTCCCAACCAGCATGAATGTGAAGTCATCGCCAGCCGGCGGCTCGCGCGCCAAGCGCAGGTCGCTCTAAAAGGGAACGTCGGTGCTAGTGGAAAGCGTTGCGTGTTTGCGCTTTCTGCGGCTATTGATTTAACGCCGCCAACGCGGTCGCACCCTTGCCGCTTCAACTCCCGTGGGATTATGACTTGGCGCGGCGGATGATGGACCGGGATGGGAAGCGCGCAGACCTCGTCGCAAAGCGATCCTCATAATAGGGAAGGGCTCCAGCCAAATGAGAACGCGCGCTAACACGTTGGATGGCCATGGATTCCCCAGGCTCTCGTAGCACAGGCGACAACGCTGCTCGCTGGCTGTATTTGTTCGCGATCATGCTCGCGCCGCTGTTTTTCGGCGGCCGAATCCCGCTTACGCTCCAGTGCCCCCACGAAACAGCGCAGTGACAACCAGCCGATTGTCGCGAAAAGTCCAATCGCTGCTGGTATGCCAAGGCCGAGGAGCGCTTCGACATAGGCGTTATGGGCTTCTAGCCATGTCCCTCTCGCTGGTACGGAGAGATCGCGGTACATGGGAAACACGTCGGCAAAGGTTCCATAGCCGAAGCCGACCCAGGGCGCGGAGCCTCCCGTTCATGATAGTGGACGCGTGCGCACCGCCTCATCAGAGGCCACCTGAGCGGCTCAGCCGAGAGTGGGCAGGAGATATTTGACAGAGTATAGCGACCAGAAATGGTATCGCTTCGTTTACACGAAATGGTGGTGACAGCAGGCACTGATTTCTCGCTAAGACGCTGCCGCCTTAATTTGGCGGGCCCACTCTGTCTTTCGCGTCTGTTTCGACTGTCAGCCTGTGCAGCCTATCATCCCTTGGCCCCTTGTCCTCGCGCATAGGCGTCGTCATAGCGAATGATGTCGTCTTCGCCCAGATAGCTGCCGGTCTGCACCTCAATAAGGGTGAGCGGCAACTTTCCGGGGTTCTCCAGACGATGGGTTGCGCCCAAGGGAATGTATAAAGACTGGTTTTCGCTCACCAGTTTGACGTCGTCGTCGATGGTGACTCGTGCCGTACCCTCAACAACGATCCAGTGCTCGGCACGGTGATGGTGACTTTGCAGCGATAGTGCCGCGCCCGGATGCACGTTAATTCGTTTGACCTGGAACCGCGGCCCCGTGACGATGCTTTCAAACCAGCCCCAGGGGCGATAGTCGCGCGGCAGTGTCTCAGCCTGAGGGGCGCGCTTGGCCTTAAGCCTCTCAACGGCGCGTTTGACGTCCTGCGCGCGGTTCTTGTTGGCCACGAGAACAGCGTCGGGCATGGCAACCGCAATGATGTCGCGAAGGCCGATGCCCACGAGCTCCTGGGCCTCGCTTGTGGCGTGAAGCAGCGTATCCTCGCAGTCGATCGCCGTCGCGGGTCCGTGCGCCACGATCCCATCAGCATCCGGCGTGCGCTCGCGCCAAACCGCCTGCCAATCGCCAAGATCGGACCACGCTCCATCGTACGGCATGACAGTGAGGTTGGCGGCCCGTTCCATGACAGCATAGTCGATCGAAATATTCTCGAGCGCGTCCCAAGGCTCTGGGGAGAGACGCGTAAAGCCGAGATCGCAAGTCGCCTCGTCCATGGCCAAACGGGTCTGCTCCAGTGTTTCCGGGGCGTGTTCCGCGAAAGCCGCCAGGACGGCGGTCGTGGAAAACAGGAAGATCCCGGCGTTCCAGAGGTGCATGCCACCCGCGAGCAGCCGCTCCGCCGTGACGAGGTCCGGCTTCTCCAAGAAAGATTTGAGCCTTTGCGGTTTGGCATTTAACGCGTCATCGGGTCGTTCTGACAGCTCAAGCCAACCATAACCCGTCTCGGGCCGGTTCGGTCGGATGCCGAAGGTCACCAACTCTCTGGCGTTCGCCGCGTGGGCTGCCTCCATCACCGCCGCCCGGAAGCTGTCGGCATTGGGGATCACGTGATCGGACGGTGCTACCAACATGAGAGCGCCAGGCTCCCGCCCGTCGAGCGCCAGGGCCGCCGCGCAGATGGCCGCGGCGGTATTCTTCGGGGCAGGCT
>CAYFVF010000012.1:0-18917 GCA_964346335.1 uncultured Hyphomicrobiaceae bacterium | reverse complement strand
GTGCGTAGCGACATCTAGATCACCCCCGTCGTGGCGAGCATGGCGGCCCAGAACACCGCCGTGAGCGTTAGCGAACCGATCAGCGTGGCCCATGACAGGCGCAAAACAGTTGGAATCTCGAAACCGCGGCCTGTGTCCCAAAGAAAGTGGCGCAAGCCCCCCAGCGCGTGGTGAAACACCGCCCAGCTCAGGCCGATCAGCACGAGATAACCAAGAACCGAGCCGATCCAGTCCATGGCCACGGCATAATAGTCCGGCCCGCTCGCCGCCGCGATCAACCACCACGCCAGCATCAGCATTCCGATGTAAAGCGCGGTGCCGGTGAGCCGGTGAAAGATCGACATCACCATCGAAATGGCAGGGCGATACACCTGCAAATGCGGGGATAGCGGGCGGTTTTCCGCGTGTTCGGGCATATCACCTCTCTCGATCCGGGTCGCGTTACATACTTTTACCGCAATGCAATAATCGAATGCAACGCGACTTATATAACAGGTTCGTCACGCACTTGCGGTTGGATCATGCCGGCCGGGCGGGGCGTGATGTGGCTGCGACCAGGTGACAGGGCGCTTATTCGCGAGGAGGCGGTGGCCATGAGACGGCTTTTCACGGGCATCGGCTGGGTTATTCCGGCGGTCTGCGCGGCGGCGTTCGCGCTGTCGGCGCAGGCTCCGGCGAAAGACCTGTTTGGCGAAATTGTTGTGGACGGCGTCGAGCGGACCTACACCGTTTACGCGCCAAAGCGCGCGCGCGAGCGCGGAGACGCCGCGCCAGCGGTGATCGTGCTGCATGGCGGACTGCAGGATGGCGAGCGCGTCCGCGAAATCCTTGGGCTTGATCCGGTCGCCGAACGCGAGGGGTTCATCGCCGTTTACCCCGACGCATTGCGTGGGGGATGGCGAAACCTCCGCCGGGCCCGGTTCGGCAGCCCGGCCGATGTCGATTTTCTCACGCGGCTCAAGACCAGCCTCGTGCGGCGCGGCCTCGCCGACCCTGACCGGATATTCGTAGCCGGCGTGTCCAATGGCGGCATGATGGCGCAGCGCCTTGCTTGCGATGTTCCCGGAGCTTTCGCCGGCTTTGCCGCGGTCATCGCCAACATGCCCGAGCGATTGATCGAGCAGTGCTCGCCTGATCGCCCGGCGCCGATGATGATCATCAACGGCACCGAGGACAGCATCGTGCCGTATGATGGCGGGCCGCTGGCCTTTCGCGGGCGGCGCGGCTTTGTTGTATCGACCTATGAAACCGTAGAGTTCTGGCGTGCGAACAACCGGTGTCAGGACAAGCCCGGCCGGCGCGTGATGCCCGACCGTGACCCTGAGGACGGCTCGCGCGTGACAATGTTCTTCAGCACAGACTGTGCGCGAGGTTCAGCGGTCATCCTCCTGCGCGTTGAAGGCGGCGGCCACCGCGTGCCCGGCTCGCCGTTCGACCGTTTCCCGCGGATCGCCGACCGGACCTTCGGGCTGCAGAACAACGACATCTCCACCGCCGAGGTCATCACGCGGTTTTTTGCCGGTCTTGGCCGCACAAGTTGAGCCGTGATGCCCAGGCGGGACTGCGCGCGCGCCGCCCGGGCATGTCTGTGCATTCAACCGTTCTGCAGGACCTCCAGCAGCTTCCGGGCCGCATCCGCCGAGGACGGCGGGTTCTGCCCGGTGACGAGACGCCCGTCGACAACAGTGTGCGACGTGAAGTCATCGCCCTTGGAATAGTGCGCGCCGCGCTCCTTCAGCCTGTCTTCCACGAGGAACGGCACCACATCGGTGAGACCGACGGCGGTCTCTTCGCCGTTGGTGAAGCCCGTCACCCGCTTGCCGTTGACGAGGTAATCGCCGTCCGGCGCCTTGGCGTTCACGAGCGCCGCCGGCGCATGGCACACCGCGCCAACCGGCTTTTCCGCCGACCAGAAGGCCTCGATCAGCGCGATCGATTCCGTGTCGTCAGCCAAATCCCACAAGGGACCATGCCCGCCGGGATAAAAAACCGCGTCATAATCCGCGGCCGCGATGTGGGACAGGGGCGTAGTTGCTTTCAGGGCCCTCATGGCCTCGGGGTCGGCCTCAAAGCGGCGAGTATCGTCGGTCTGGGAATCGGGGCTGGCGCTGTTCGGATCGAGCGGCGGCTCGCCGCCCTTTGGCGAGGCCAGCGTGATCCGTGCGCCCGCGTCCTTGAACACGTAATAGGGCGCGGCGAGTTCCTCCAGCCAGAAGCCGGTCTTCTCGCCGGTGTCGCCAAGTTGATCGTGCGAGGTGAGTACAATCAGGATATTGGGCGCCATGTCGGGTTCCTTTTGCGCTTTGTGGGTGTGCCATTCGCCTTCGCGGGATGTGGCGATTGCACACGCGCTTGTCGCGGGGCCGGCCGGGGTTTTCCACCAGCGTGTGAGCGGTGGCGTCGAGCGGCATAGGCTGCCGGCCTAATCACCCGTAGGCTGAAGACTGCGCGTCAGGGTGGCCAGCCGGCCTAACAGATCCGCCGTGAAGCCTGCGCCGCATTGCCCGGCTAACTGCTCATCCAACGCCTGCAGCACATACCGCGCATCCGCCATCAGCCGTTCGCCATCGGCTGTAAACCGGATCACCTTACGGTTGCGCCGCTGCGCATCGCGCTCTTGCACGAGCCAGCCCGCGCGTTCCATCTCCGCCACCGTCTTGGCGATCATCTGGCGCGACACCCCAAGCTTCTGGGCAATCGCCGAGGCCTGGTTCACGCCGCAATCGAGCTGCGCCAGGAACCCCAGCGCTGATACCGTAATGCCTTCATGGCCCCGCGCGGTCAGCTCTGCGGCCAGATAGGCGAGCAGGGCGTCGTGCGCTTGCGCAAGCTGGAAAGCCAGCGAAAGGCTGTCGCTCTCAACCATCGGCAGGCCGGTTCGCGGCAAAGTCGTCAACTCAGTTGACATTATGCGCCATCCTATCTTATCTTGTCACCAAGGTTGACAAGGAGGGTGCCGCATGCCAACGCTCAAAACAATCCTGCGTATGAATGCTGCAAGCTGTCTTTGCTTTGGTGCGCTGTTCATGGCCGCTCCGGGCCCGGTGGCGGCGTTTCTCGGTGTACCGCCCGCGCCCGATACCCTTATCCTCTTGCTTGGCGCGGTGTTGGCCCTCAACGGGTTGCACCTGCTACACACAAGTTTTCGGCCCGAGCCGCCACGGCTGTTGGTGCTCTACTTTTCCGCGGGCGATTTCCTTTGGGTGGCCATCACTGCGGCGCTCATTGCCACGAACCTGTGGATCACGACCGCTGCCGGGATTGCCGTAGCCATCGTCGTTGCGCTGGCCGTCGCCGGGATGGGACTGGCGCAACTTCACACGTCTGCGCGGCCTGCGCCTCAGCGCGGCAGCACCACCCAGTAATCAATCTCCAGAACCACGCTGGGATCATAGGTCGTGTCGTCGGACTTGTGCGGGAAGTCGAGGCAGGAGCGGTTCTTGGTCGCCACGGTGCGCAGGCGCAGCGCGCCGACATCCGAGCGCTCCGGGACCTCTTCGCGCGCGAGCACTTCGGTCCAAGCGAATATCGTGTCGCCCGCGAACACCGGCCCCGTATGACGCCCGGCATTGATCGCGGTGATGTGAAACGCGTTGGCCAGCCCGTTGAAGCTCAGCGCGCGCGCCAGCGAGATGATGTGTCCGCCATACACGAGCCGGCGGCCGAAGCGGCCATCCTTCTCGGCGTGCTGATTGAAGTGCACCCGCGCGGTGTTGTGATAAAGCCGCGTCGCCATCTGGTGCTCGGCTTCCTCGATGGTCATGCCGTCGAAATGGTCGATGCGCTCGCCTGGTTGATAATCGCCCCAGCGATGCGGCGAGCCCGCCAGCGCGTCGTCATATCCTTCGATGCTCAGCGCAGGCACGGCCGCAGCCAGCGCGTCGGGCGCAACCTGCTCGCTCAGTTTTGGCAGGACCGTCTCCGGGGCCGGGCTCTCCGGATCGCGCTTGTTGACCATCACCCAGCGGACATAGTCGAGCACAACCCCGCCATGCTGGTTGCGCCCTGTCGAGCGAACATAAACGACCCCGGTACGCCCGCTGGAATTCTGCTTCAGGCCGATAATCTCGGATGTCGTGCTGAGCGTGTCGCCGGGATAGACAGGCTCGAGGAACCGGCAGTCGGCATAACCGAGGTTGGCCGCCGCGTTCAGCGAAATGTCCGGAACGGTCTTGCCGAACACCGTGTGGAAGACCAGCAGGTCATCGAGCGGGGCGGCTTGATAACCTATGGTCTGCGCGAATGCATCTGACGCCTGAACAGCGAAGCGTGCGCCGCACAGCGCCGTGTAGAGCGCCGCGTCGCCGTAAGTGAGCGTGCGGGGCGTGGCGTGCGTGATCGTCTGGCCGATCTCGAAGTCCTCGAAAAAATTCCCTCTGTCGGTTTTCTCGGCCATGACTTGCTCCGGATGTCTCGGTGAGGCGGGCGCACTGCGCGCCGCTATGTTGCGCAGCGGCGATCATAATGGCGCGCGGGCGCCGACGACAACCGCGATACGTTCTCAGCGCACGCGCAGTCGCGAAAATCGCCGCCGCGCGGGATTGGCAGGCAGGTGAAACCTCTTTATCACTGGCGCGCAAGCGGATTTGAACAAGCGAAAGAGGATGGGTGATGCATCTGGGTATTCTCACCGGAGGCGGCGATGTGCCTGGGCTGAACGCGGCGATCAAGGCCGTGACCGAGCACGCGGCGGCGCGCGGCTGGCGGGTCACGGGTCTGCGCCGGGGTTGGGCTGGCCCGCTGAATATCGACCCGGACAATCCGCAAAGCGTAGAGGACTGGACGCTGGCCCTGACGCCTGACGTCGTGCGAACCGTCGACCGCACTGGAGGGACTTTCCTGCATACTTCGCGCACGAAGCCATCCGGGACCGCCGTCAAGGACCTGCCGGAGCAGTTGCGCGCGCGCCACGCGGACGAGGCCGATGACGCCAAGGTGGATTGCACCGATCACGTGCTGCGCGCGATCGAACATCTCAAGATTGATGTGCTGGTGGCGATCGGCGGGGACGACACGCTGTCCTATGCCGCGCGGCTCCACGCCGAGGGCGCACCGACCATGTGCATCCCCAAGACGATGGACAACGACGTTTTCGGCACCGACTACTGCATCGGCTTTTCCACCTGCGTGAACCGTGGCGCGGAGCTGATCACGCGCCTGCGCACCCCGGCGGGCAGCCATGAGCGCGTGATGGTCGTCGAGATGTTCGGGCGAAACTCCGGCGAGTCGGCGCTGATAACCGGCTATCTGGCGGGCGTGGACCGCATCCTGATCGCCGAGGTGCCGTTTGACGGCGACAAGGTCGCGCGGTTGTTGGCGGAGGATCGCGTCCGCAACGATTCGCATTATGCGGTGGTCGTCGTCTCGGAGGGCGCGCAATTTCAGGGCGGCAGCATCGTCGAGAGCGGCCCGGCGGATGCCTATGGCCATCGCAAGCTGGGCGGCATCGGCCAGGATGTCGGCGAGGTGATCAAGGGCCACGGCATCAACGTCATGAACCAGAACCTCGCCTATCTGCTGCGCGCTGGTCCGCCCGATGCGATGGATTTGATGGTGGGCAAGAACTTCGGCACCATGACCGTGCAGCTTCTGGACGAGGGCAAGCGCGGCCTGATGATGGCGATCGAGGATGGGCGTTACCGCACGCAACCCGCCGACATCAGCACGAAAGGGCGCCGTCTCGTCGATGTCGACATGTTCTACGACCCGGATCAGTACCGCGCGCGGATTAGGCGCGTGGAAGGTCTGCCGATGTTCCTGAAATAGCCTGCCGGAAGGATTTCATGCGCGCCGCCACCCTGATCGCCAGCGCTACCGAGATCGTCTGCGCGCTTGGCTGCCGCGAGCAGCTTGTGGGCCGCTCGCATGAGTGCGATTTCCCGCCGGATGTGCGCGACCTTCCCGCGCTGACCGAGCCGAAGTTCCCCACTGACGGCACGAGCTACGACGTTGACCAGCGCGTGAAGGCGATCGTGCAGGAAGGCGCATCGGTCTACCGCGTATTCGCTGACAAGCTTGCGGAACTGGATGTCGACCTGATCGTCACGCAGGACCAGTGCGAAGTCTGTGCGGCCTCGCTTTCTGATGTCGAGGCGGCGCTGTGCGACTGGACCGGCCGGCCCATGCGCATTGTCTCGCTCAAACCCGACGCGCTGGCCGATATCTGGGGCGACATTCGCAAGGTGGCCGGGGCGCTCGGCATCCAAGAACAGGGCGAAAGGCTGGTGTCTGATCTGCGCGGGCGGATGAGACAGGTGTCCGAGCGCGCCACGCAGCAGCCACAGCGCCCGCGCGTGGCCTGCATCGAATGGGTCGATCCGCTGATGGCCGCGGGCAACTGGATGCCCGAACTCGTGGAAATGGCGGGCGGGGAAAACCTGTTCGGCGCGGCGGGCGAACATGCGCCGTGGATCACATGGGAGGAACTGGCGCAAGCCGATCCGGACGTCATCGTCGTGCTGCCCTGCGGTTACGACATCGCGCGCAGCCTGCAGGACATGCCGATCCTCGAAGCCAAGCCCGGCTGGCGCGATCTGCGCGCGGTGCGCGAGGGGCGCGTGGCGGTCGCGGACGGCAATCAGTATTTCAACCGGCCCGGCCCGCGTGTCGCCGAGGGCCTGGAGATCATGGCTGAAATTCTTCATCCGGATGCGTTCGACTTCGGCCATGCAGGGCGTGGCTGGGTCCGCCATCAGGGTTCAGCGGCATGACAGGGGCATGGACGCGGCAGCTTGCCATCGAAGCGGCGGGCACGGCGGCCTTGAGCGCCCTCGTGATCGGCGCCGGACTGCTGGCCGGACGCTTTCCCGGCCAGGTGCCGCTGAGTGCGGACTGGCTGGTAGCCCTCACCGGTGGCATCACGCTTGCGGCGCTGATGGCGGTTCTGGGCGCGCGCTTCAATCCGGCATTGACACTGGCCGATGCAGTCGCGCGGCGAGAGGACGTCGAACCCGCGGCGTGGCGCACGGGCGCGCAGGTGGCTGGCGCGATCCTGGGGGCGATGGCCGCGAACGCCGCGTTCGACATGAGCGCCATCCAGCACGGCGGGCGCGCGCTGACCGGCGTGGGCATCTGGTTCGGCGAGGCGGCGGCGACGTTCGTTTTTGTGCTTGCGCTCAGCCTCGCCGCGACGCGCGGCCGGCTGGTCGCCAGCGCCTTCGCCGGGCTGACGCTGGCGGCGGTGTATCTCGCGAGCCCGTCAATGTCGCTGGCCAATCCGGCGCTTCTCGTCGCGCGCACACTCACCGACAGTTACCTCGGCGTGCGGGCTGGCGACGCGGCGATACTGCTGGCCTGCCAGATTTTTGCAGCGGCGCTGGCTTGTGTGTTTCACACATGGCTGGTCAGCGTGCGCCGGGCCGCGCCCGCGCGGCAGTGATTTACGCCTGCCCGTTCGCGGCCTTTGAGTCTTCCGGCGACGCGGCCTCGAAATCCAGCGCATCGATGCGTTGCCCGCGCGTGCTGACGCTTTCACTCAAGCCCGCGAGCTTGTCCAGTTCCTCGCCCATCAGCCGGTGATGCCGCTGCAGCCCGCTTGCACGCTGCGCCAGCTTCGCGACGTCGCGCGTGAGCGCGCTCACCTCCTTGCGCAGCAGATCCGTCTGCTCGCGCATCCGCGCATCCTTGACGATACTCAGCATGGTCTGCACCGCCAGCATCAACATATTGGGCGACACCAGAATGACCCGGCGCGCATGGGCTTTCTGAATCAGGTCGGGGAAGTATTCATGGATGTCCGCATAGATCGACTCCGAGGGAACGAACATCAGCGCGGTGTCCTGCGTCTCGCCGGGAAGGATGTACTTCTCCGCGATCGAATCGATGTGCCGGCCGACCGACTGACGCACTTGCGCGGATGCAGCCTTTCGCGCGTCGGCTTCCTGTGCGGTGCGCAGGCGCTCGAAATTCTCCAGCGGAAACTTGGCGTCGATGACGAGCGGGGCGGGCGTGCCGGGCAAACGAACCGTGCAGTCGGGCCGCGTGCCGTTCGACAGGCTGGCCTGAAACGTGAAACTGCTCGGCGGGAGCGCGTCACGGATGATCGTCTCCATGCGCATCTGGCCGAATGCGCCGCGCGCCTGCTTGTCCGACAGGATGTCCTGAAGGCTGACAACGCGCCCGGTCAGGTCGGCGATATTGGCCTGCGCGGCATCGATCACCGATAGCCGCTGGTGAAGCTGGGAGAGGTGCTCGGCCGTGTCGCGCTGCTGAGCCTGAAGATGATCGCCGAGATGCTGCGATACGCGGTCCAGACGGTCCTGCACCGCGCCGGAAAGCTGGGTCTGTCCGTGGAGTGACAACTCCGACAAGGATTGCAGCCGTTCCTTCAGCGCGGTCATCTCGTCATGCAGCGCCTGCGATTGCTCACGTGTTTGCGCGGCGAGTTGGGCAGCCTCGGCGCGGGCGCGATGCACCCCGGAGCGCCACGCAAGAACAGCGGCCATGATGCTCAGGGCGACAAGCGCGACCGCGCAAGCGCCCGCCACCCACGCCGGGTCGGTCGTGGCGAGCGCGTTGCGCGCCCGGTCAAGCCAGCCTTGAATTACCTCGATTCCTGACATCGCGCCCAAGGCTAACGGGATTCGCCGGAATTGCTGGACCGAAAAGCTGACCATGCGGTTTGACGGGCGCGCGCAACGGGACTATCTCACAGAAATGAGCGTGCGCGAAATCATCAAGCTTCCAGACCCGGTCCTGCGGACAAAGGCGCAGCCGTTCGAGCGCGTCGACGACGAGACTCGCCAGCTTGCGGCTGACATGCTGGAGACGATGTACGAGGCGCCGGGGATCGGCCTTGCCGCGCCGCAGGTCGCCGTCTCCCGCCGGCTCATGGTCATCGACATTGCGCGCGAGGATGAGCCGAAAAGCCCGATCGTGATGATCAACCCGGAAATTCTGAGCCTGGACGGTGAGCCGCGCGTTCACGAGGAAGGCTGCCTGTCGATCCCCGATATCTATGCCGAGATTGAACGGCCGGGTCAGTGCCGCGTGCGATACATCGATGAGGCAGGGGCGTTGCAGGAGCTGGAATGCGAGGGGCTGATGTCCACCGTCGTGCAGCACGAGATCGACCATCTCGACGGTATCCTGTTCGTCGATCATCTCTCGCGCCTGCGCCGCGACCGGCTTGTGAAGAAGTTCCTCAAGGCCCAGCGCAGCAGCGAAGCTGTCTGATCGCGCATCTGGAAAACGCGCCCTCGCACGCCATGCCGGCTGGGATTGCCGCGCGAACGGTGCTAAATCCGGAGGCGCAACATGCCGTGGTGCTGGTGGCCGCGAGCCGTACCGCGCACTCCGGGGTTCGTTAGCGCTCGGCCGCCCGTCTTCTCCGATGAGGCTTTTTGAATGCCGAAGCTTCGGGTCGTGTTCATGGGGACACCGGACTTCTCGGTGCCTACCCTGAGTGAAATTGTTTGCGCCGGGCACGATGTCGCCGCGGTGTACACCCAGCCGCCGCGCCGCGCGGGCCGGGGCATGGGCCTGCGGCCGTCGCCTGTCCACAAATTCGCCGATGAAGCCGGCATCCCTGTTTACACGCCAAAGGGCTTTCGCAAGCCCGAGACGCTCGACACGCTGGCCGAGCTTGCGCCCGATGTTGCGGTTGTCGTGGCTTATGGCCTGATTTTGCCGCGCCCCGTACTCGATACACCCGCTTATGGCTGCTTGAACCTGCACGCCTCGATCCTGCCGCGCTGGCGCGGCGCCGCACCCATTCAACGCGCCGTCATGGCCGGAGACACCGAGACCGGCGCGACCGTGATGCGCATGGATGAGGGCATGGATACCGGGCCGATGTGCATGATGGAGCGTGTGCCGATTGGCGCAGACATGACGGCGGGCGAGCTGCATGACGAGTTGGCCTTCACCGGGGCGAGCCTCATGGGCCGGGCGCTGGACGCGCTGGCGCGCGATGAGCTGGAGTGCCGCGCGCAGCCTGAACGCGGCGCGACTTACGCGCCCAAAATTGGGAAGGAGGAGGCGCGGGTCAAATGGGAGGAGCCCGCTCACGAGGTGCACAACAAGATCCGCGCGATGTCGCCGTATCCTGGCGCGTGGTTCGAGGCTCTGTTGGGCGGACGGCCCGAGCGGGTGCGCGTGCTGCGCTCGGTCTGCGTGAAAGGCCGCGGCGAGCCGGGCCAGTTGCTCGACAACCAGCTTACAGTGGCGTGCGGCAACCAGGCGGTGCGGCTCACCCGGGTTCAGCGAGCCGGCAAGCGGCCCATGTCCGGGGTGGAGTTTTTACGCGGCTTTCCGCTGGCGAAAGGCACGCATTTCGGCTGACATACGGCCGACACCGGACCCATCCCGAACCTGGTCCAGGATGGGTTGGTTGGGCGCTTCAATAATTCTGCTGGGTTTTGCCCTTGTACTGGCGCGAGCGCATATCCTTGCGCTGCTTGGTCCAGTTGCCCCCCGAGGATATGGCCGCCGCATCGCTTTCCTGCTCCGCCGCGAGACTTTCCAGTGCCGGTGCCGAGAGCACTCGCGCCTGGTTCTTGAGATATTGCGCGTTTTCCTCCAACAGCTTCCGGGCCTCTTCGACGCGGCCGCTGTCACGCAGTTTTACGGCCTCCTCGCTGCGCGCCGTGGCGATCTGGGTGGCCGCGGCGGACAGCACATCGGTATCGCGGCTGGCCTTGATGCGTTCGGCGTCCGTGCTGAAACTGAGAATCGCGTCGTCTTCAAGCGTCATCGTCTGCTTCGTGCGCAGGTCGGTATAGCTGGCCTTGACGCTTGCGACGTCGAGCTGATCCTTAGCAGCCTCCTCTTCAATCTCCACCTCGACCAGCAGGTATTTCTCCTGCCCGCCATAGATCTGGCGCAAATCGAAGTTTACGCGATGGCCGTCGATTTTTGCCGGGCGCCCCAGCGTGCGTAGCGGGCGGACTCCGTCGGGAAAGTCGATCTCGACGGATGCGCCCTGGCCAACCACCGAGAACACATCGCCGAACTCCTTGTTGAAGATGCTAACGAGGTCGTCGGGATGCTCGACGAAAGCGTGGTTCCCGTCGCTGTTCAATGCCAACCGGGTCATCAGGTCCTCGTTGTATCCCAGCCCGAGGCCGATGGTAGTGATGGAGATGCCCTCGCCTGCGGCGTCCCGCCCGAGTGCCGCGATACGGTCGGGTGCGGTTGGTCCGACGTTGGCCAGCCCGTCCGACAGCAGGATCACGCGGTTGACGGCGTACGGATCGAGAAATCGGAGCGTCTCGTCGATCCCGGCCTCGACACCGGCATAAAGCGCGGTGCGACCACCGGCCACGAGCCTGTCGATGGTTCGGCCAAGGTTGGGCCGGTCATCCGCGGGCGTGGCGCTCAACAACACATCGACCTCGTGATTGAAGGCGACCAGCGAGATCGTGTCACGCGGCTCCAGCAGGTCGAGGGCCATGAGAGCGGCCTCACGCGCGTCCTCGATCTTCGCGCCCTGCATGGAGCCGGACCGGTCGATCACGAGCGCGATGTTCACGGGGCTGCGCTCGCTGTCGGCGGGCGGGCGGATGCCGCGCAATGCGACGCGCAGGAATGTGCGCCCACTCTCGCCGGTCGGCATGACAGACTGGCTCATCCTGGCATCCAGCTTGACCGGTGCGTCACCGGCCGTGGCGGGCGCATGACCCGATGCGAGAGCCGCGAACACGAGTATGGCGGCGCAGCCCGCGCGCCATGCAGCAGATTGGAAAAACGACATGCTTGCCTCCTTGGCTCTCCTCGGCGTGTGGCCAAGTGTCGCGCGCAAGTGAGGCAGAGGCAGGGCGTGCCGAATGACGATTTCGTAAGGTTCAGGCCATCGAGCGGAATAGCCGGATATCGACCGGGCTGAACAGCTTGAGCTTCAGGCGCGTGGCCAGCGGCGGCTTGATTTCGTGAAAGATGTCGTCATGGACGGGCTTCTCGATCTGCGCTGCGTTTTCCATGATGACATACATCCGGCGCGGATTGACCCGGTACGACGCGGCGACGTGGTCCAGCATCAGCGAGAGGAAGCGTTCGCGCGCCGCATTCGGGAAAAACAGCACGAGCGGCTGTTCGGGGATGGCAATATCGCCTTGATCACCACGGCGGCATTCGACATCGCGACACGCCATGAAGGTGCGTGGAAACTGGCTGATGTTCAGTTGCGCGTCTTCATACGCCGCCTCTTTGTGTTCATAGCCGAGCACGCGGTCGAAATCGTGCATGGCGGCATAGAGCAGCGTACGGCCACGGCCCGCGCGGAAATCGACGAAAGCGAACTCGCGCAGCGTGACGTCAAGATCCGCGATGACCCAGTCGAGCACCGTGCCCGGGATCGGTCCGTCGTAGATGAATTCAGGCGCGGCCTCGCCAGCGATGCTGCCATGCTGGACCCGCGACGGCTTGAACAGGAGTTTTTCGACATGCCGGTCGCGGTGAAGCCGATGGGCCGGCGCCAGCATGCGCAAGTAGGCCCGGCGGATGGCAGCAGGGGTCGCAATCGCACGGCGCGCCGAGGATTTCCGGCTGTCGCCCGAGTGTGCTCGCGCTCGCACCGCGCCAACGGCCGTTTTCAGCTTACCCGCTGCGAAGCGCGGGCGCGGCGCGCGGGCACGGGACGTTTGCTTGTCGTCACGCGGGGCGTGGCGCTCAAGCGGATGTGTATCCAGGCTCAAATTTCTCGCCTCTCAAGTGCGAACGAACAACGCATTGTCTGCCCTGCGCGCTGTTCGTTTTCGTTTGGCCCGCACACCCTGAGCTAGCGAAGATTTTCTTTCGGATCAGGGCATAAAATGCAGGCAACTGTTGGGACAAGGCCGCGTTGAATTTGCACTTTCATTAACTGAAACCAGTCAGCACTGCGTGCGCAAGCTCCCCATCATCGCTGCGACTTGTTGCGCAATTCCAATCCAAACTGCCACATCTTGGATGACACATGGGCAATGCGGCAAATCAATGGCAAGCTGTTGTAAGTCCTTGCCAATTCTCTCCTTCCGTAAGCCGATCAGCGCGTCTGCTGATGCAACTCATTCATAAGTTGTAAACCTTATCTTACTACACTTATTTCAACAGGCGGTTACAGCGGTATTGGAAATTCTCTCTAGCGGGTGACGGAATGAGCGTATCGCAAAAGGACATCACTCAGGATCGGGACAACGCGCGATGGCTGTACCCGCGTTTGAGGGCTTTTGCCATTGCGTTGACAGGGTCGATGCGCGCGGGCGCGGGCCTCGCGCAGGCGGCAATGGCTGAACTGAAAACGGAGCCGGATGCCGAGGCCGGACGGGCCGGGATGCTGCTGAGCGGATATCGCGCTGCGCATGCGCTCTGGCAGGCGCGCGTGGCGGAGCAGTCCGGCGATAGCGTGACGCGCGCCGACGCCCGCTGCTTTGCACTTCCCGCCGATACCCCCGAGGCCGCCGCGCAGCACAAGGGGCTTGCCCAGGTGATCGCCAGTCTGCCTGCCCAGCAACGCGCGACACTGCTGCTGATCTATGGCGAAGGGCTGGCCTATGACGAGGTCGCCGAGGTGTTCGACACGACGGTGCAGGTTGTCATGACGCGCGCGGTGCGCGGTCATGTCGCCGTCGAGCACTGGCTGCAGCAGCGCGATACGGGCGGCGCGGCGCACGCTGATCGACATGCCGAGGCGGGTGATGCAACTGCCGCACGCGAAAGGGCGGGGGAGGTGGCATGAGCCAGCTTTCCGACGAGTTGCTGTTGGCGTATCTCGACGGGCAGCTCGACACGCCTCAGGCGCGTTCGGTCGAGCGCATGATCGGCGGCGACGCGGCGCTGCGCACGCGCATCGACCAGCTCAAGACCACGCAGGGCTATCTGACCCAGACCTTTGAGACACTGGCGAGGCGCACCCGCGCGAGCGCCGGGGCTGCGGCCCGGCCGGCGAAGGCAGCGCATGGTAAACCGGGACGTCAGTCATCCGCTCACCGGGAGGGCGGCGACGATATCCGGCTGCAGACTGACGCGAACACGCCTGAACCGCAGCGCCCGCCCCGCAGCCGCGTGAAGATGATGGTGTGGGCTGGCGTGTTGTCGCTCCTGACGGCGGTGGTCGGCTATGGCGCCGGGAAATGGATGCGCGTGAACAGCCATCCCCCCGTCGAGAAAATCGACGCGCGCGTGCCGGTTCCCGCAAACCGCTGGGCGGACGATGTCGCGCAGCTTCATACGCATTTCACGACCGCCTCGGTGGCGACAGACCCAGAAAGCCAATCCAATCGCGACCTCGTGCAAATGCACCTCTCGCGCATTCTGAACACGTCGATACCGGTCCCGCGCTTCGATGATCACGACCTGACTTTCCGCCGCGGGCAGGTGCTGAACTATCGCGGCACGCGCATGATGCAGCTTAGCTACGTAGGCGCCAACGACGGCCTCGTGGCCTTGTACGTCATGCCCGGCGGCCCTGACGCAAGCCCGGCCGTCACGGCTTCGGGCGAAGTCGCCACGCTTCACTGGAGCGCGGACGGCGTGCGCTACGTCATGGCCGGCTATGGCGCGGAGAACAGTATCCGTGCGCTCGCCGCCGTCGCCATGTCCCAGATCAACGCGCGCTGATCGCCCCGATCCAGCTACCCATCTGCCGTATTTTTATCGCCACGGCGGTGCCCGATATGCTATCCGTTAAGACTTTGGGATTTCGTGTATTGGGTAAAAGGTTGGGCCATTATGGCACCGATTTCCAGCCAAGTGACATCGCTCGGGCAGTTTCTCCGGCGTGAAAAAGCATTTGTTGTGCCGCGCTTCCAGAGGAATTATGCGTGGGAAGAAGATCATGTCGAGATTTTCTGGCGTGATATTTTTTCCATCTTCGCTCACGAAGACGCCGATTATTTCCTTGGCGCAATTGTCGTGCGCCATTGTGACACCGACGGCCCAATCGTGATTGATGGCCAGCAACGGCTGATCACCGTGTCAATCCTGCTCGCGGCGCTGCGCAGCGTGCTGGAAGAGGCCGGCTCGGAAAATGACGTACGTGATGCCGTTCACGAATTTCTGGTGGCGGGCGATGCGGGTCGCGATGCTTATGCACCGCGCATTCTGCTGAACAGCGCTGACCGCGGCTTTTATGATCGCTATATCATGGGGCAGTGCCCCGTCGACGAGATGATGCGGCTGCGCCGCGACGACTCCTTGCCGTTGTCAAACCGCCTGCTGGCCGACTGCTTCTGTTTCATGCACCGCCAGCTCCAGGCGTTTATCGCCGAGGATTGGCACGCGACAGACCTCGCCCGCGCGGTGCTGCACGCCATCGACGAGAAGATCTTCATCATCCGCCTCGATGTGCGCAGCGACTACGACGCATTCGTGCTGTTCGAGACGCTCAATGATCGCGGCTTGTCCCTGTCCGAGGCCGATCTGCTGAAAAATCACCTGCTGGCCGCAGCCGGGGCGCGTCTCAAGGAGACGCAGGCCGACTGGGAGACGATCGAGGGGCATCTGGGTGGCGAGCGGTTGTTGAAATTCGTGCGCCATCACTGGCTGTCGAGCCGCGGGATGACCAGCCGCGCGGGGCTTTACCCGGACATCAAGCGCATGGTCAGTACGCCTGAGGCGGTTGCGGCCTACACCGAGGAGCTTTGCGCGGCGTCCGAATACTACGATGCGTTGCGCGACCCCATCAGCCGCATATGGTCCGGCTTTGAGCCGGAAAAGCAGGAGGCGCTGCGCGAGCGCATCGAGTGCTTGCGGCTGTTGCGATCGGACCAGATCTTCGTGGTGCTGCTGGCCGCGCTGGAGACCGACCCGGACGGCTTTCCCGGTCTGCTCGACGTGCTGATCAGTTTCACCTTCCGCTACACGACCATCTGCAATCTCAGCCCGTCGGCGCTGCTGCCGGTGTTCATAGCGGCTGCCAAGCACATTCGCGAGATGGGCCGGGCCGATCCGCAGGACGTGTTTGCCAGATTTCTCGGCCCGCTTTACCCGGACGATAGCCAGTTTCACTCGGCGTTTTCGCGCAAGACCATCCGCTACAACGGGCTGGCCCGGTATATTCTGAACTGCCTGAACGCGCATCTGAGCGTGACCGGCGGCAAGGGCGGTGATGTCCCCGCGTCAGCAACCGACCTGGAGCACATCCTGCCCAAGCGCTTCCAGCGCAACTGGCAAGTGGCGCGCAAGGATTTCCCAGGCGGTCCGGAAAAATACGTGCACCGGCTCGGCAACATGACCCTGTTGACCAGCAATCTGAATCGCGAGCTGGGCAACCAGCCGTTCGAGGTCAAACGCGAAGCCTTTACGCAGGAGTCGCTGGACATTACGCGCGTGATCGCAAGTGAACCGCAGTGGACGGCAGAGGCGATTGGCCGGCGCCAGAACTGGATGGCGGGCATGGCGATCAAGATCTGGCGCTGTCCCTGATCGCCGATCGTAACGCTGTGCCTGACAGCCATCCAAACGACCCTATGACACCCGCTCCAACTGCACATCCGGCGTGAACAGCGACTGGACAGTCCGCCGCCGGTGGCTGAGATGCGCGATCTCGCGGGGACAGGGGCCGCCATGCGCCCAGTCCAGCAACTCGATCGTGTGGAGCACCGGGGGCTGGTCCGCCGCGCTGAGCTGGGTCATGCAGCCGATGTTCCCGGTCGCCACGCAGTCCGGCTGGACCTTGGCGATGTTGTCGAGCTTGCGCTTCTTGAGCAGGCCGGAGATCTCTGGCTGAAGCATGTTGTAGGTGCCGGCCGAGCCGCAGCACAGATGGCTTTCGGGGATGTCCAGCAGCGAGTAGCCGGCATCCTTCAGCAGCGTGCGCGGCTGTTTCGTGATGCGCTGACCGTGCTGCATCGAACAGGCTGAGTGATACGCAACCTTGATGTCGGTCCACGCCGTCGGCGGGTCGAGCGCGACTTCGGTGAGATATTCGCTGATATCCACGGCCAGCCCGGCTACGGTTTCCGCGCGTTGCGCGTATTCAGGGTCGTGCGCGAGCATGTGGCCATAGTCCTTCACGGTCGTCCCGCAGCCCGACGCGGTGATGACGATCGCATCGACCGGGCCATCAGCCATGGCGCTTTCCCATGCCTCGATATTCTGCCGCGCCTGGCTCATGCCATCGTCCTCGCGGCCCATGTGATGCACCAGCGCACCGCAACAGCCCTCGGCCTTGGGCATGACGACCTCGATGCCATTGCGCGCGAGCAGGCGGATGGCGGCGTCGTTGATCTGAGGGCGCAGAACGGTCTGGGCGCAACCACGCAGCAGGATGACCCGGCCGCGCTTCGGTCCCTCAGGCGGGATCACGCCATGAGGCGGGAATTGGCGACGCGCGGGCAGCTTCGCCGGCGCGAGGTCAAGCATCGCGCGCAGTTCACTCAGGCCAAGCGCGCTGATCAGCCCCTTGAACGGCTTGGCCAGCTTCGCGCCGCGCACCGACCAGCGGAACCGCGAGGGGTAGGGGACCACGGCGGCCAGCAGCTTGCGCATCAGCCGGTCCTTCAGCGGCCGGCGCGAGGTCTTTTCGATATGGATGCGCGCCTTGTCGACAAGGTGCATGTAGTCCACGCCGCTCGGGCATGTGGTCATGCAGGACAGGCAGGAAAGGCAGCGGTCGATATGCGTGCGCACTTCGGGCGTCGCGTCGTGCCCGCCCTCGAACATTTTCTTCATCAGGTAGATGCGCCCGCGCGGGCTGTCGCGCTCATCGCCGAGCAGAACGTAGGTCGGGCAGGTGGCGGTGCACAGCCCGCAATGCACGCAACTGCGCAGGATATCGTTGGCCTCGCGGATGTTCGGGTCGGTGAGCTGGTGCGGCTTGAATTCTGTTTCCATTTCGAGATTCAGACCTCTGGATACATGCGTCCGGGGTTGAGGATGCCGGCCGGATCGAAGGCGGCCTTGAGCTTTTGCGACAGCGCCATGTTTGCCGCCGGCAGCGGATGAAAGACGTCCACGGCGGAACGCATCGACAACGGCGCCCGGATCAGCGTGGCATGGGCGTCGAAATCGGCGATGATCCGGCGCAGGTCGGTCGCGTCGGCGTCGCGCGATGGCGGCAACTCCAGCCACACGAGGCCGCCGGACCAGTCATAGGCCGCCTGGCAGTCGAGTTGGGCGCGTATCGCGTTGACCATGCCAACCGCGCGGCTCGGCGCGGTGGTGACCCGCCACAGCGGGAAGCTGGTCCCGGTCAGGAATCGAAAGGCGCGGACATCGCTCCAGAAGCTGCGCGAGGGGGCATCGCCAAGCGTGTAGACCTCGCCGAACGCCGCAATCTGGTGCTCCAGTTTTTCGCTGCGCGCCCGCGTCGAGTCCGGGAAATTCTCCAGGCGTAGCGCGGTGATCGCGCGGCCCAGCCCGGCCAGTTCCTCGTTACCCAGCCTCGCGGCCATGGACGCTGGAATATGCATGGCCGCGGAAACTTCGTAGGGCGTGCCCATCGCCGCGCAGCACAGCGCGATCGCCGCCTCGTCCGGCAAGCCGAACAGCATCAGCGTGCGGGTGTCCTCCGGCTTGGGCAGCACCTTCATGGTAACTTCGGTCATGACCGCCAGCGTGCCCCACGAGCCGGATAGCCCGCGCGCGAGATCGACGCCTGTGACATTCTTCATCACCCGGCCGCCCCACTTGATCGTTTCGCCCCGGCCATTGACGGCGCGAACGCCCAGCAGGTGGTCGCGCGCCGCGCCGCGCAGCACCCGTCGCGGGCCCGCGGCATTAGTGGCGAACACGCTGCCGATCGTCGGATCACCATCCGCAGCGCTGCCGCTGAGCGGGGTCAGGTCGGATGGTTCGAAGGCGAGCATCTGGCTGTTCTCGTCGAGCAGCGCCTCGATCTCGCTGAGCGCAGTGCCGGCGCGCGCGCTGATCACCAACTCCGATGGTTCGTAAAGCGTAACGCCGCGCAGCTTGCCCATGCCGATCTTGCTGGCCGTTTGAACGGGCCGGCCGATCGCGCGCTTGGTTCCGCTGCCGCATACCTCGATCGGGCGGCTCGT
>CAYFVF010000011.1:10583-19252 GCA_964346335.1 uncultured Hyphomicrobiaceae bacterium | reverse complement strand
TTCGTGGCGCGGCAAATGGGCCTGCCCGTTGACCGGCTGGTGATTGCCACCAACGTCAACGACATACTCACGCGCACGCTGGAGACTGGCCGGTACGAGCGCGCGAGCGTGACTCCGACGATCAGTCCGAGCATGGATATTCAGGTGTCGAGCAATTTTGAACGGCTTCTGTTCGAGATGAGCGGGCGCGACGCGGATCTTGTGCGCACGCAGATGGACACGCTCGCTCAGGCCGGAGGGGTCACGCTGGAGCGCGCCCAATTGGACGGGCTGCGCAGCCTGTTCGCGGCCGCGCGCGCCGATGAAGACGAGACCGCGAACGCCATTCGTGTGCTCCACCGCGCGACCAGCTACGTGGCCGATCCGCACACCGCCGTGGGGCTTCACGCGGCGTGTGTTTGCCGCGGCGACGACGCGGTCCCGATGGTCACGCTCGCCACCGCGCATCCGGCCAAGTTTCCAGACGCGATACGCGAGGCGATCGGCACGTCGCCGCAGCTCCCCGAGGCTCTGCGCGCACGTCTCGATGCCCGGGAGCGTTACGATATCCTCGACAGCAACCAGGCGCAGATCGCGGACTACATCGCCGCGCGCGCGCAAGATACCGCCGAAGCCCCTGCATGATACCCGAAAGCAAGCCGCAGATCACGACATTGCGCAACGGCCTGCGCGTCATCTCCGAGGCGATGCCCCATGTTGGCACCGTCTCGCTCGGCATCTGGGTGGCCAGCGGTTCACGCGCCGAGACGCCGGAGCAGCACGGCGTGGCCCACATGCTTGAGCACATGGCGTTCAAGGGCACGCAAACGCGCTCGGCCCGCAACATCGCCGAGGAGATCGAGACAGCCGGCGGCGAGATCAACGCAGCCACGGGCGTGGAGACCACGGCGTATTTCGCGCGCGTGCTGCAAGACGAGGTGCCGCGGGCGCTGGATATCCTCGCCGACATTCTGCGTAACCCGGTCTATGACGAAGACGACCTGGCGCTTGAGCGCACCGTCGTGCTGCAGGAGATCGCCGCGACACGCGACAACCCGGAAGACGTCCTGTTCGACACCGCCCAGGCCGTTGCCTTCCCAGACCAGCCGCTGGGCCGGCCCGTGCTCGGCACGCCCGACAGCGTGCGCCATTTCGCCCGCGACAGTCTTGTGCGGTTCCGCGAGGTCAATTACGGCGCGCAGCGGATGATCCTGAGCGCAGCGGGGGCCGTCGACCATGAGGTTCTCGTGCGCGAGGCCGAGCGGCTCCTCGCCGACATGCCCGGCGACAGCGCACAGGCGTTCTCCTCGCCTGCTTATGGCGGTGGATACCGCTCCGCCAAGCTGGCGCTTGAGCAGTCCCATATCCTCATCGCGTTTGAAGGCCCGGCTTCGCGCGATCCCGATTATTATACCGCCCAGATTTGCGCGGGCCTGCTCGGCGGGGGCATGTCATCGCGGCTGTTCCAGGAGGTCCGCGAGCGGCGCGGTCTTTGCTACGCGATTTACGCGTTCTGCTCCGGCTTCTCAGACACCGGCCTGTTCGGGATTCACGCCGCCGCGGACGAGGCCGACAGCGCCGCGCTGACAGATGTGATCGCCCACGAGTTGCGAAAACTTGCCGAGGATGGTCCGCGAGAGGACGAGATGCAGCGGGCCAAGGCCAACATGAAGGCGGGATTGCTGATGAGCCTGGAAAGTTCGGCGACACGAGCGGAATTTCTGGCGCGCCACCTGTACATTTTCGACAAGCCGGCCAAGTTCGACACGTTGATTGCGCAGATCGACGCAATTGATCGCACACAGGTTCAGGCCTTCGCCCAGCGGCTGCTGAACGGGCGCGCGCCGTGTTGTATTCATGTTGGCCCGTCAGAGGATTTGCCCGCGTTGCAGGCGATCGCCGAGGGCGCTTTAAGGCAGTAAGCACGCCGCCTGCATGACAAGCAGGCACCAAAGGAAAGCGCGCGATGGCATTCTTGCGGTCTCCACCCACTCCGGATAACGGCCCCGAGTTGGAATGGGACGACCTGGTGCTGCGGATGCCGCGACCCGGCGATTACCACGCCTGGGCGGAACTGCGTGCGCGTAGCCGCCAGCATCTGGAGCCGTGGGAGCCCGCCTGGGCGCCGGACGAACTCACGCGCGGCGCGTACCGGATGCGGCTTAAGCATTATCAGCGCGAAATGCGCGAGAATAGCGGCTATGCCTTTTTTATGTTCAAAGCCGATGATAATACCCTTCTTGGCGGTGCAACTTTGAGTAATATCCGTCGAGGCGTCAGCCAGTCATGTTCGATCGGGTATTGGGTCGGCTCGCCCTTTGCTGGACAGGGTGTCATGACGAAAGGTGTGCGTGCTATCGCGGCTTTCGTGTTCGACAGCCTGCATCTGCACCGTCTGGAGGCGGCGTGTCTGCCGACGAACGTGGCGTCTATACGGGTGCTGGAGAAGGTGGGATTCACACGCGAGGGCCTCGCCAGGGAATACCTCAAGATCAACGGCAGGTGGCAGGATCATTTTCTCTACGCATTGCTCAAGGACGACCCGAGACGCTAGCCACGCCGCGCGCACCATGCCAATGCGCGCGACGCGCTCCGCCTGCG
The DNA here is from genome assembly GCA_964346335.1 of uncultured Hyphomicrobiaceae bacterium. Lineage (GTDB taxonomy): Bacteria > Pseudomonadota > Alphaproteobacteria > Rhizobiales > Rhodomicrobiaceae > Dichotomicrobium. The sequence goes on along the minus strand of CAYFVF010000011.1, from coordinate 16,672 downwards.
TGCTCGCGCTCCTCACGCTTATGGCCTTGTTGTTGCCGGGCCCGGCGCACGCCCTGGAAGCCATTGTCGTCAGCCCCGACCAGAAAAAACTCGACATCACCTTGCTCGGAGAGCTTTACGAGGGCCGCGGCGACACGCTGAGCGTCGAGACCGCAGCGGACTCCGATGGCATCACAGGGCGCATGTCCGTGCAGGCGACAACGCCAGGCACGGACCCGAACTGGGTCGTGTTCGCGTTGACAAACCCGACAGACAGCCAGATTGAGCGCATTCTCTCCGCCCGGCGCTACGAGCTGGCCGGCAGCAAAGTGGTCTGGCCCGACCTTGATGCGCCGCGGATCGCCCGGGTCACGCCGTCCGTGGGCTTCAAGCCAAAACCCATTCCCGCGGATCAGGCCGACCTGTTCCGGATCACGCTGGAGCCAAAAAGCACCGTCACGTTCATCGTCGAACTGCGCTCGGTCGATTTCCCGCGATTGACGTTGTGGGATGGCCCGGCGCTTGGCAAGAGCGCCAACGACCGCACGCTGCTCAACGGGATCCTGCTGGGCATCGCGGGGCTGCTGGCGATTTTCCTGACGGCGATTTTCGTCGCCAACCACCGGGCTGTGTTTCCGGCAACCGCGCTGGTCGCGTGGAGCGTCGTGGCTTATCTGTGCGTGGATTTCGGCTTCTGGCACAAGCTGTTCCAGCTTTCGGCTGACCAGATCGCGGTGTATCGGGCCGGGGCCGAGGCGGCGCTGGCGGCGAGTATCATCATCTTCCTGATGGTCTATCTCAGGCTGCGGCAATGGCAGCCCTGGCTCATGCCGGTGTTCGCGGGCTGGGCGCTGCTACAGATCGGGCTGATTGCCTTCGCGGTGATCGACGCCAAGCTGACGGCCGGTTTGGCGCGGCTGTCGTTCCTGCCGATCGCGGGTGTCGGCACGCTACTGGTGCTCTGGCAGTCGCTGCGCGGCGAGGACCGGGCGCTGACGCTCTTGCCGACCTGGATGTTGTTCCTCGTCTGGCTGTTCGGCGCGGGCGTGGCGATCCAGGGCTACCTCGCGGGCGATATCGTGGTGCCGGCGCTGTCATCGGGGCTGGTGCTGTTCGTCGCGCTGCTGGGGTTCAGCGTCACCCAATACGCGTTCCACCCCGGGGATTACGCCGCTTCCGGCCATGCCGGACAATTCGGGCGCGGCGCGGCGGCGCTTGAGGCCTCGGGTGCTTCCGTTTGGGAGTGGGACGTCCGGCGCGAGGAGATCAAGGTCGGCCCGGAGGTCGAGCGGGCGCTCGGCTATGCCAAGGGCACACTCAGTTGCGGCACCGAGGACTGGCTGCAATACGTCCATGCGTCGGACCGTGAACGCGTCAAGCTGATGCTGTGGACGGTGCGCGACCGCGATGGCGGCGACCTGGAGATCGACCTGCGCCTGCGGCGCAACGACGGCAGCTATCTGTGGTACGAGTTGCGCGGCTGCGCGGTCAAGCTGCCCCAGAGCCAGATCCTGCAATGCATTGGCTTGCTGCGCGACGTGACAGCGCAAAAACGCAGCGAAGAACGGCTCACGCATAACGCGGTTTACGACGCGCTGACCGGCCAGCCCAACCGCGAACTGTTCCGCGATCGCGCGACCCAGGCTATCCTGCGGTGCGAGGCGGAGGGAACCAAACCCACGATTATCGTGATCGACCTTGACCAGGTGCGCGGCGGCCAACCCGGCGATCTCGCGATCAGCGACAGCATGTTGCTCACGGTGGCGCGGCGGTTGAGCCGTCATGTTCGCGAGACCGATACCCTGGCGCGCATCGGCGTGGACCAGTTCGCCATGCTGCTGACCTCGGAGACAGACCCGCGCTATATCGCTATGCTGGCGGAGCGCGTGCGCCGCTCGCTGCGCTCACCCATGAAGCTCAGTGGGCGCGAAGTCGCGCTTATCGGGGCGATCGGTATCTCGGTGTATGACGGGCGCCAGGCCGACGGCGCGGCCCTTGTTGCCGAGGCGGAACTTGCGGCGTACCGCGCCAAGCGCGCGGGCGCGGACCGGATCGAGCTTTACAAGCCCGACATGGGCGCGGGCGACGAACGCGCCGAGCTTGAAAAAGACCTGAAAAAGGCCATCGACGGGCGGCAGATCGTTCTGCTGTATCAGCCGGTCATGCGCCTGAGCGATAATCAGCTCGTGGGCTTCGAGGCGCTGTTGCGCTGGAATCATCCGAAGCAAGGGCTGCTCAGCCCGGCGGAGTTCATGGCGGCCGCCGACAGGGTGGACATGACTGGCGATCTCAGCCGCTTTGCCGTGGAGCGCGCGATCCGCCAACTCAACAGGTGGCAAAAAGCGTGGCCGCGCGCGGATGATCCGCTTTTTGTGACCCTCGACATCTCGCATCGATCGATGCTGCGCAGCGACGCGGTCCAGGACTTGCGCACGGTGATCGGCCGCGGGACGGTTCCGGAAAACTGCTTCTGGGTGGAGGTGAGCGAGACGATCGTGATGGAAAACCCGGAGCAGATCGTCGAGGCGCTGGCGTCGCTGAAGAGCGTCGGGGCGCGGCTGGCGCTCGATGAATATGGCAGCGGCTATTCCTCCGTTGCTTACCTGCACCGCTTGCCGCTGGATGTGCTCAAGATCGACCGGTCGCTGGTCCGCTCGGCGAATTCGGCTGGCGCCGACCCGGTCATCCTGCGCGCCGTGCTGGCGATGGCCGATGAACTCGGCCTCGATGTCGTGGTGCAGGGCGTGGACCGCGAGCGCGACGCGGCGTATCTTCGGGCGCTGGGCTGCGATTACGGGCAGGGCTTTTATTTCGGCGAGCCGATGACCGAAAAAGAGGTGATGAACCTCGTCAACGCGTTGTCGCGCGCCGCGGCGAAAGCCGGTGGTGAGCCGCGTCGCCGGACTGGCGCGAAGTCGGCGGCGCCCACGCGCACCAGCCCGGAGGCAGAGGCCGAGACGCCGCCGCGCAAGAACGCGCGCGTGAAACCACGGCCGGGCGCATCAGATGGCGCGGCGGATGGCCGGGGCACTGCGCCCAAGCGCCTGCCGCCGCCCGGCGATGACACGCCTCAACGCGCGCCGGCGAATGCCGGGCGTCGGGGCCTGCCGGATCGCGCCACACAGGATGCGCCCCAGGGGCGCGTTCCTGCCAGCGCCAATGGTTCGTCGGCTCAGCGCTATGCGCCCGGTCCGGGTGCGCCGGTTCAGGATCGCGAAGCGCGTCCGGGCCCGCCGCCACGCCAGCGCCGCCGGGCACCGCCTGCGCATCAGCCGCCACCGCCCGCCGACGAGGATGGATGGCCGCATGACCTTCCCGACGATGATGACGGCAGCACAAGCGCGCCGCCTCGCCGGTCCGCGGGCCCGCCGCGCCGACGTTAGGGCGCGGTGCGGAAAAGACTATCGCGGACCCGATCCGGGATTGGAAACAGTTTTCGGGGGAACACTTGCCTTGGCAAGCCCGGTTCAGGCGTTGCCCGCCTGCGTCACCAGGAACGAGGGATCAACGCCCATCTTCGCCAGCACGAGCGTATATTTCTCGTCGATGCGTGGATCGAAGACCAGTTCGGCATCCCCCGGACAGGTGAGCCAGCCATTCGCCTGGATCTCGCTTTCCAGTTGCCCCGGCGCCCAGCCGGCATAACCCAGGGCCAACAGGGACTTGTTCGGGCCCGCGCCCTCGGCGATCGCGCGCAGGATGTCGATTGTTGCTGTCAGGCACACGCTGCCATCGATCGCCATGGTGCTGTCAGTGGAGAAATAATCCGCGCTGTGAAGCACGAAGCCACGCCCCGTCTCGACCGGCCCACCGACGAACACCGACATGAATTGCAGGTTCGGCGGGACGCTGATCGCTTTCTCCTCCGGGATCAGCTCAAGCTGCTGGAGAAGATCGAAGAAGCTGAGATGTTCGGCTGGCCGGTTGATCACGATGCCCATCGCGCCATCCGACGAGTGGGCGCAGACATACACCACGGACCGCTCGAACTGTGAATCGCTCGCACCGGGCATGGCCACGAGAAGCTGGCCGCTCAGGAAACCCTCCTCGTCGGGTCCGGTGGTTTCGGCTTCCTCATCCGTCATGCAATTCACACTATCGCTTTCGCGCGCCGGGATGAAGCCTTGCGCGGAACTTTTGGGGTGCGTGGCGGAACTATTTTGGGTCCGGTTCCGCCACGAATAGCGGCGCCACGCGAGCGGCCTCCCGCAAACGTGACCAAGCTTGGCTTGTGACCAAGCCATCGGCCCTTTTAAATATCCATGATACTGACGCGAAACGCCAGACATCCGCCGAGGCTCGATCATGCTCCTGCGCCTGCTCATGGGCGTCATTGCGTTTGCCTTGTGCCTGCCGGCCAGCCCGGGGGATGCCTCGGAGTGGGCCGAGGCCATGCATTCGCGCGCGCGCCTCGTCGCGGCAGGGCAGGTGGCGGCGGAGCGCCTGGCCGGTCGCGTACAGATCGCCCATCCGGTGTTGCTCGCGGGCGTTGAGATCGAGCTTGACCCTGGGTGGAAAACCTATTGGCGTACGCCCGGCGACGGCATCGCGGCGGAGTTTGACTGGACCGGCTCGACGAACCTGGGCGCTGCTCGCGTACTCTGGCCGGCACCGCGCCACTTCCGTGACGCTGCCGGGCAATACAACGGCTACAGCGACCGGGTTATCCTGCCCATCGCCATTTCGCCGACGCGCCCCGATGAGCCGGTCGCGGTGGACCTGCGGCTGGATTACGCGGTGTGCAAGGATGTCTGTATCCCGGTCTCCAAGCAGCTCAGCCTGCGCCTGTCCGCCACGGATAACGCGCACCAATCCGACGTGATGTCGGCGGTCGCGGCCACGCCGGTGCGCGCGGGCGCGGACGGGCGCTGCGGGCGGCTGCGCTTTGCGGAAATTAGCGCGCGCCTGGACGGGTCTTCGCCCCGGCTGATGGTGGCGATCACGCATCCTCCGTATGGCCCGCCTGAGGATCTGTTCGCCGAAGCGGCCAGCGGCCAGTTCATTGACCATCTCCGGCGCGAGACCGGCGCCGACCCATCGCGCACGGCCTTTCACGTTGACCTGACCAAGGGCGGAGCGGCGAATGACCTGGCCGGACAGAACCTCACGCTGACGGCTGTGGCCGCGCCGCAAAGTTGCGAAATGACCTGGACCGTGGAATGATCCACCCGCAAAACACAACGCCGCCAGGCAACCGCAAGCGAGGGTTCCATGACGATTTCACCGGGTGAGCGCATCCCCGACGCAACCTTTCACGTGATGACCGCCGAAGGCCCGGCGGAAATGTCCTCAGACGAGGTCTTCAAGGGCAAGAAGGTGGTTCTCTTCGCCGTACCGGGCGCTTTCACGCCAACGTGCCACATGACGCATCTGCCAGGCTTCATCGAGCAGGCCGATCAGTTCAAGGCCAAGGGCGTGGACACCGTCGCCTGCACGGCCGTCAATGACCCGTTCGTGCTTGATAACTGGGCTAAATTGACTGGCGCGCAGGGGAAAATCCTGTTTCTTTCGGACGGCAACGCGAACTTCGCCCGCGCGATCGGCGCGGACTTCGACGCCAGCGCCGTGGGGTTGGGAACGCGCTCGAAGCGCTATGCCATGCTGGTTGACGACGGGGTGGTCAAGGCCATGCATGTCGAGGACATGCCGACCGAGGTGACTTCCTCCAGCGCGGAGTCGCTCGCGCGGGAAATCTAGGCGGAGGTGTCCTCGCCATTCGCCAGGAACGGCGCCATGCCCTGCTGCGCCAATTCGTGGGCGGCCTCGTTCTCGGGGTCGCCCGCGTGGCCGCGCACCCAGTGGAACGTCACGTCATGACGCTGCCGCGCTTCGTCCAGGCGACGCCACAGGTCTTCATTCTTGACCGGTTTTTTTTGCGACGTGCGCCAGCCGTTGGCCTTCCAGGTGTCGATCCAGCTCGTGATGCCCTGGCGGAGATAGTTGGAATCCGTGAACAGATCGACCGCGGCCGGGCGTTTCAGCGCTTCGAGGGCGGCAATCGCGGCCATCAATTCCATGCGGTTGTTCGTCGTGTTGGCTTCACCGCCGCTCAACGCCTTGCGGGCATCGCCGAACATCAGCACCGCGCCCCAGCCGCCGGGGCCGGGGTT
>CAYFVF010000011.1:0-10483 GCA_964346335.1 uncultured Hyphomicrobiaceae bacterium | reverse complement strand
CCTTGCGGGCATCGCCGAACATCAGCACCGCGCCCCAGCCGCCGGGGCCGGGGTTCCCGGAGCATCCCCCGTCGGTATAGATGCGCACGCGCTGGTCCTTGCCCCTGGGCATCGCGGCTCCTGTCACGGTGTCAGGCCGTATTCGCTGAGCGATCCGACCCGCTGGTGAAAGCGCAGCTTGCGCAGGTATTCATCAGGCGATTTCGGCTGAACGAGTGCCTCCGGCGCGGTGTGAAACCAGTCATAAGCGCGGGTCAGCAGGAAGCGCAACGCCGCGCCGCGCGCTAGGATTGGCAGCGCCTCGGTCTCCGCCGCGCTCATCGGCCGCACCGCGCGATAGCCCTGCAGGAATGTGCGCGCCTTGGTGATGTTGAAGCTGTGATCCGGCTCGAAGCACCAGGCATTCAGGCAGATCGCGATGTCGTAGGCGAGCAGGTCGTTGCACGCGAAATAAAAGTCGATCATGCCCGACACGTCGCCGTCGAGGAACAGCACGTTGTCGGGGAACAGATCGGCATGGATGACCCCGGCAGGCAGGTCGCGCGGCCAGGCCGCGTGGAGCGTCTCCAGTTCCCGGTCGAGCAACTCGCTCAGGCCGGGCATGAGATCATCCGCCTGCGCGCCCAGCGCCTCGCGCAGCCGCGCCCAGCCCTCCAGCGACAGGCTGTTGTCACGGCGCATCGGGAAATCCCGCCCAGCAAGATGAAGCTGCGCCAGCGCCGCGCCTACGGCCGAACAATGCGCGACATAGGGCCGGCGCACCGAAATGCCCTTCAAGAACGTGAACAGCGCCGCGGTGCGCCCGCACAACATGTGCAGCACATCACCGCTCTGGTCGTGGATCGGGACGGGGCAGGGCACTGCCTGTGTTGCCAGGTAATCGAGAAGGCCGATGAAGAACGGCAGGTCGCCGTTCGCGACGCGCTTTTCGTAAAGCGTCAGGATGAAATCGCCACGCTCGGTCGTCACCAGGTAGTTGGTGTTCTCCACCCCTTCCGCGATACCTTTCATCGAGACCGGCCGGCCGATGTCGTAGCCTGCGACCAGGTTGGCGAGTTCTTCGTCGGAGACTTCGGTATAAACAGCCATCCCGGTTCAGCCGGCTGCGCTCACGCAGCCGAGTCCTGAAGGGCGCGTGGGATCTTGAAGGTCACATCCTCGGTCGCGGTGGTGACGGTCTCGATGGACAGCTCGTAGCGCTCGCGCAGGGCGTCGATGATCTCCTCGACGAGCGCCTCGGGTGCGCTGGCGCCCGCGGTGATGCCCACCGATGACACCCCGTCCAGCTCGGCCCACGGAATATCGCCCGCGCGCTGCACCAGGTGGGCTACGTTGCAGCCTGCCGCGCGGCCGACCTCGACGAGGCGCTGGGAGTTCGAGCTGTTCGGCGCGCCGATCACCAGAAGCGCGTCCGCCTGAGGCGCGATCACCTTCACGGCCGCCTGGCGGTTGGTGGTGGCGTAGCAGATGTCTTCCTTGTGCGGACCGACGATATTCGGGAAGCGGGCCTTGAGCGCCTCGACGATCTCGGCGGTGTCATCGACCGACAGCGTGGTCTGCGTCACGAAGGCGAGTTTTTCGGGGTCTCGCGCTTCATAGCTGTTCGCGTCGGCGACGGTTTCGATCAGCGTCACGGCGCCGTCCGGCAACTGGCCGACGGTGCCCACAACCTCGGGGTGGCCATCATGGCCGATCAGCAGGATGTCATATCCACGCGCGTTGAGCCGCTCAGCCTCGATGTGGACCTTCGACACCAGCGGGCAGGTCGCGTCGATGTAGAACATGTTGCGCGCTTCCGCCGTGGCCGGCACCGATTTCGGCACGCCGTGCGCGGAAAAGATCACCGGCGCGTTCGTATCCGGGATCTCGTCCAACTCCTCGACGAACACCGCGCCCTTGGCCTTCAGGCTTTCCACAACATAGCGGTTATGCACGATCTCGTGGCGCACGTACACCGGCGCACCGTACTTCTGGAGGGCAAGCTCAACAATGTCGATCGCCCGGTCCACACCGGCGCAGAAACCGCGCGGCGCGGCCAACAGGATTTCTAGTGCGGGCTTGGTCACGAGTTTCCCTTTCCTTGATCGAGTCGACGTAACCGTATGGGAGGTCACGGTTTCATCTTGTGCATGATTGCGCATGCGGTGCTTGCCGGCAACGTGGCCCCGCTCTTATGGTGACGCGCAATCGCGTCATTCATCCCTGCGCTTTTACCAACCGTTCCTGCCGCTGAACAAGGGGAACGTCACGAAGTGTCCAAATTAACCCTTTATCCCGTTGCGATAGGGTTGTCAGACACAGGAGGCGGCGTGAGCCGGTAATGCATCCACAGGACATAGGGATCGGCCGCAGCCGTTTCAGGGGGCGGATAGACAGGCGTGGCGCGCGGATCGGGCGCGGCGTGGGCTTGATGGTGGTGATGCTCAGCGTGCTAGCCTTGAGCGGCTGCGGCGTGTCACAGCTTACATCCGGCCTTGGCTCGGGCGTGTTCGGCTCCAGCGACGACGAGCCGGAAGAAGCGGACTGGCAGGCCGAGATCACCGAAGAGGGGATGCTGGAAGCCGCGCGCGACGATACGAGCGGGCGGATTGACGCATCAGGGCCGGCCTCGGGGTGCCCGCGCTTCAAGGTCTGGCCAGCCGATCGGCATATCACCGTTTACGAGCCGGGCCGCGTGGGTGAGCGCCTTGCCATGAGGCACCGTGGAAGCATCACCAAGACCGCGCGCGAATGCCAGATCAACGGGGCACAGGTCAGCGTCAAGTTCGGGTTTGCCGGGCGCGTGCTGATGGGGCCACGCGGCAGCGACGGCGCCGTCAGGCTGCCAACCAACCTCTACGTCACGCGCGCGGACGGCACGAAAATCCGCACCGAGACCATGAACGTGAGCGTGAACCTGAACCGCGAGGATCCCGTGGATTTCTTTTCGGTCGTGCGCACGATCAGCTTCGAGGCGGAACCGGGAAGCGCGCCATCATCCTACAAGCTGTTCATCGCCTTCGATAGGACCATCTCCGGGGCCAGCTAGCACGTCACCGGCGGAACGTTGCCAGGGGCGATTGTGTTTCTTTCAACAGAAAGCAAACACCATGGAGGTGAACATGAGCCAGTCAGGCCTGGAGTCCTTCGAGCGCACCCTTCACGAGACCAACATCTGGATCAAGGAAATCGGGGAAAGCCTTGATATCAGCGAGCGCCAGCGCAGTTATCGCGTGCTGAAGGGCGTGCTGCAGGCGCTGCGGGACCGCTTGACGGTCGAGGAAGCGGTACAGGCTGGCGCGCAGTTTCCGATGCTTGTGCGCGGGTTTTACTATGAAGGCTGGCGGCCGGCCGAGGTGCCAGTGCGCATCCGCTCGCAGGAGGAGTTCCTCGATCGCGTGCGTGGCAACCTTCACGATATCGTGAGCGATCCGGCAAGGCCGCTCGATGTGGAGCAGGCGACACGCACGGTATTCCAGGTGTTGTCGCGCCATGTGTCTCGCGGTGAGATCGACGATGTGCGCAACATGCTGCCCGGTGAAATTCGCGCGTTGTGGCCGGAACCCTCGGTGGCCTGAACGTGCCGGGGCGCACCCCTGAGCGGGCATCTCGGCGTCGGTTTTCTCGGTCCAGTTTGACACCGGGGGGCTTTTCGCTATCCTGAGCTCACCATATGCTGGCATTTGACCGCGGGAGAGATTGGCCGAAACGGCCAGCGCCGAAGGAGCAACCGCCCCGGAAACTCTCAGGCAAAAGGACCGCGGGACAAACAGCACTCTGGAAAGCAGCCGCGCGTGATGCGTAGGCTCACCGAAGGGGTAAACCGGCGCCGCCCTGGCTGCTGGTAAAATCTCTCAGGTACCGTGACAGAGGGGGCGCCCCAGGGCCGCAAGCACGCGGCGGACGCTCACGACGGACCAGAGAGATGGATGACGACAAACAGCCTTCCGCCGACAAGACCCTGAACGTCACGCCGCTCCACGGCCTGCACGTGGCGCTGGGCGCGAAGATGGTGCCTTTCGGCGGCTATGACATGCCGCTCAACTATCCCGCCGGCATCATTGCCGAGCACAAGCACACGCGCGATCAGGCGTCCCTGTTCGATGTCTCGCACATGGGACAGGCCCTGCTGTCGCATCCCGATGACGCGGCCAGCATCATGGAGCGTCTCGTGCCCGGTGACATCGCCGCGCTCAAGCCGGGGCGGATGCGGTACACGCAGCTGACCAATACCGAGGGTGGTATCCTCGATGATCTGATGATCTCGCGCGTTGGGCCGATGGGCGGGCGCGACTGGCTCTATCTCGTGGTCAACGCCGCGCGCAAGGCCGCCGACTATGACCACATCAATGCGCACTTGCCCCAAGATGCCCAGCTGGAGCCGCTGGAGTCCCACGCTCTGCTCGCCTTGCAAGGGCCGGCAGCGGCCAGGGCGCTGGCACGCCATTTGCCTGACGTTGAAACCATGAAGTTCATGTCGTTCCGCGCCCTTGAAGATACACCGTTCGGCAAGGTCTGGGTGTCGCGCTCGGGTTACACCGGCGAGGACGGCTTCGAAATATCGCTCCCAGCCGATCATGCTGATGCTTTCGCGCGTAAGTTGCTGGAGGATGACAGCGTGAAGCCGGCGGGGCTCGGCGCGCGGGACACGCTTCGCCTGGAGGCAGGCTTGTGCCTTTATGGCCATGATATCGACGAGACGACATCGCCGGTCGAGGCAGACCTAGCCTGGTCGATCGGCAAGCGTCGGCGCGTGGAAGGCGGCTTTCCCGGCGCGGACCGTGTTCTCGGGGAGTTGCGCGATGGCCCGGCGCGCCTGCGGGTTGGCCTCAAGCCCGAGGGACGGGCTACGCCGCGCGAGGGCGCGGAAATATTCAACGCAGACGCCACGCGATCCGGGACCGTGACCAGCGGCGCATTCAGCCCCACGCTCGGCCACCCGGTCGCAATGGGCTATATCACGCGCGAGGACGCGGCCGTCGGCGCGGCCGTGTCCTTCCATGTGCGGGGCAAATCCCTGCCCGGGGAGGTGGTCAGCCTGCCATTCGTCGCTCATCGCTACGCCACGAAGGCGAAAGCGGCCTCGCAATAACAACGCCCAAGGCGCACCGGCGCGGTGCGCGCATTTCATGTTGGAGGACACAAAAACCATGAGCGAGACCAGATACACCAAGGACCACGAATACATCCATGTGGATGGCGACGCCGGCACGATCGGCATCTCGAACCACGCGCAGGAGCAGCTTGGCGAGGTGGTGTTTGTTGAACTCCCCGAAGTCGGCAAGCAGGTCACGCAGGGGGACGAACTCGCAGTGGTCGAATCGGTCAAGGCGGCCAGCGAGGTCTACGCGCCTTGTTCCGGCGAGGTCACCGAGGTCAACAGCGCGCTCACCGATGCGCCGGAGCAAGTGAACGCGGACGCCGAAGGCGCGGCGTGGTTCGTGAAGTTGAAAATCGCCGAGACGGGCGAACTCGAAAAGCTGATGAGCGCCGAGGATTACAAGACATATCTGGAGAGCCTGGACTGATGCGACTCTTACCCCACTCTGATGCCGAGCGCGCCGCGATGCTGGCGGCGATTGGTGTGCGCGAGATTGATGACCTGTTTGCCGATGTGCCTGAGGGCGCGCTGCTGAAGGAACTGCCCGACCTGCCGCGCCATGCCAGTGAAATCGAGCTGGAGCGCGCGATGTCTCGCATGGCGGACAAAAACGTGGATGCTGGCTCGGTGCCGTTCTTCGTGGGCTGCGGAGCGTATAAGCATCACGTTCCCGCGACGGTGGACCACCTGATACAGCGCTCCGAGTTCATGACGGCCTATACGCCTTACCAGCCGGAGATCGCGCAGGGCACGCTGCAATATCTGTTCGAGTTCCAGACGCAGGTGGCGATGCTCACCGGCATGGATGTGGCCAATGCCTCCATGTATGACGGCTCGACGGCCGCCTCAGAGGCGGTGCTGATGGCGCAGCGTGTTACGAAGCGCCCGAAGGCGGTGATCAGCGCAGGCCTGCATCCGCATTATCGCTCGGTCATCGAGACGTTCTCCCACTTTTCCGAACACGAGTGCGTCGAGGCTGAAGCGGATGCGCTTGATACCGCGCTTGATGACAAGACGGCCTGCGTGCTGGTGCAGACACCGGACGTGTTCGGGCGCGTTCATGATCTGCGCAACCTGGCGGACAAGGTCCACGAGGCCGGCGCGCTGCTGATCGTGGCCGTAACGGAAGTGCTGTCGCTCGGCGCGCTGACGCCGCCTGGCGAGATGGGCGCGGATATCGTCGTCGCTGAAGGCCAGTCGATCGGCAACGGGCTGAACTTCGGCGGGCCGTATCTCGGCCTGTTCGCGACGCGCCAGAAATATGTGCGCCAGATGCCGGGCCGGCTTGCGGGCGAGACGACGGATGAGAACGGCAAACGCGGCTTCGTCCTGACGCTCGCGACCCGCGAGCAGCATATCCGCCGCGACCGCGCGACCAGCAATATCTGCACGAACTCCGGCCTGTGCGCGCTCGCCTTCACGATCCATCTCACGCTGATGGGCGAGAAGGGCCTGCGCGACCTGGCGCTCGCCAATCACCGCGCGGCCGTGGCGCTCGCCGACGATCTCGCTGGGGTGCCGGGTGTCGAGGTGCTGACCGACCAGTTCTTCAACGAATTCACCATCCGGGTGCCAGGCGACGGCGCCGATGTAATCGACAAGCTGGCGGACAAGGGCGTGCTGGGCGGCGTGCCCGCCGCGCGGCTGTGGCCGGACCGGCCCGATCTGGCCGATCGCATCATCGTCGCCGCCACCGAGATGACGACGCCCGAGGACCGGGCGGCCTATGCCGCCGCGCTGAAGGAGGTGCTGGCATGACCAAACCTGCGAACGACATCCGCCCCGCGACCTTTACCGGCAACCGCGCGCTGCAAATCGAAGAGCCGCTCATTTTCGAGACTGGCGCGCCGGATGGCTCGGGCATCGATATTACCGTCCCGGGCGGCGAAAACCGGCTCGGTGGGCTGGAGCGGCGCGGCGAAATCGGTTTGCCGGGCAAGAGCGAGCCGGAGACCGTGCGCCATTATGTGCGGCTGAGCCGGAATAACTATGCCATCGACACCGGCATCTTCCCGCTCGGCTCGTGCACGATGAAGCACAACCCGCGCGCCAACGAAAAAGCGGCGCGGTTGCCGGGCTTCGCGGACATCCACCCGCTCCAGCCGCAAAAGACCGTGCCCGGCGCGATCGAGCTGATGGAGACGCTGTCGCACTGGATCCTCGAACTCTCCGGCATGGCGGCCGTGGCGCTGTCGCCCAAGGCCGGCGCGCATGGCGAGCTGTGCGGGATGATCGGCATCAAGGCGGCGCATGAGGCGAGTGGGCAGAGTGAACAACGGCGCGTGGTCATCGTACCGGACAGCGCGCATGGCACCAACCCGGCCACGGCCGCGCTCCTCGGCTACGAGGTGCGCCCGGTCGAGGTGCGCGAGGATGGCACCGTGAGCGTCGAGGCGGTTCGCGACGTCATGGGGCCGGACACCGCCGCGATGATGCTGACCAACCCGAATACCTGCGGGCTGTTCGAGCCGGACATCATCGAGATTGCCGAGGCGCTGCACGAGGCGGGCGCTTACCTGTATTGCGACGGCGCAAACTTCAATGCCATCGCTGGCAAGGTGCGCCCGGGCGATCTTGGCATCGACGCGATGCACCTCAACCTGCACAAGACCTTCTCGACGCCGCATGGCGGCGGTGGTCCTGGCTCAGGCCCGGTGATCTTCTCGGCCGCGATCGCGCCATTCGCGCCGCTGCCGCGCGTGGTGGCAGGCGGGGATGGCGTGGCGCTGGCGGAATTTGCGGATGACATCCCCGGCGAGCAGCCTTTCGGTCGGCTCACGGCGTTCCACGGCCAGATGGGCATGTTCGTGCGCGCGCTTGCCTACATGATCGCACAAGGCTCCGATGGTATCCGGCAGGCGTCGGAAGATGCGGTGCTGAACGCCAACTATGTCCGCGCACGGCTGGCCGATGTGATCAGCCAGCCTTATGGTGACCGGCAGTGTATGCACGAGGTGCTGTTCGACGACCACTTCCTGAAGGACACGGGCGTGAGCACGCTGGATTTTGCCAAGGCGCTGATCGACGAGGGGTTCCACCCGATGACGGTCTATTTCCCGCTCGTCGCGTCCGGGGCCATGCTCGTGGAGCCGACCGAGAGCGAGTCGAAGCATAGCCTCGATCAGTTTATCGACGCGATGCGCGCGCTGGCCAAGGCCGCTCAGGCGGGCGAGGTCGAGCGCTTCACCGACGCACCGCGCTATGCGCCGCGCCGCCGTCTGGACGAGGTGGGCGCCGCGCGCCACCCGGTTCTGCGCTGGGAGGCGCCGCAGCCCGCGCGCGCCGCGGAGTGAAGGGTATGGCGGCCCCGACGCGGGCCGCCGTCCACCTCCGTAAATCCCTGAACGGATTCTGAATGCCCGGTTCCGGCTGAGTTCAGTCGCCGGTCGCTAGTGTCTGCCTGTTGGATTTCACGATGCAGCGTTCTCGCGTTGCATGATCTCAAACCGGCAGGAGATACACCATGAAACTCGCGATGATGATGGCGGCAATGTTGGCCGCTGGCGGACTGACGATGGCTGGTGGCGCGGCGGAGGCCAGCCCCCGCGGCTATTATGATTACGGCCCGCAACACTGTGGCGCGCTGATCCGCTCAGCCGGCAAGAAAAACCTCGTGCGCGTTTTCGCTCGCAACAGCGCGGTTTTCGCGTGGAAGCGCGAGGCCCGGTATGTCTATGGCCACGACCATGGGTATTGGCGTGAGGCGCGCGGAAAGCGTATCGAGTGTCATTCCGAAGGCGTCTTCACGCGCTGCGTTGCGAAAGCGCATCCGTGTCAGCGTTGAGATGCAGCCGGTCGTGTCATGTTACTGGCGCGGCCGGCTCTGCCGCAGCCTGGCTGCAGCTTGGGTCGAAGACAATGCCGCAACCGCTTGCGCCCGCATAGTGCTGCCTTGATGGACCGGACACGGCGGCTCAGTGCGTACCGCCGTGCTTTTTCAACTGCTCCACGCTCTGGTTGATCAGTGCGCGTGCTTTCTCGTCATCGAGCTTGCCCGCGATGATCTGCTCGGCCGCGTCTACCGAGGCATCGACTGCGCGGCTGCGAACCTCGGCGACCGCGTCGGATTCGGCGCGCGCGATCTTCTCGTCCGCCATGCGCATCCGGCGCTCCAGCATTTCGTCAAACTGCCGACGCGTTTCCTGGGCGTAAGCCTGGGCCTCTCGCTCGGCCTGAGCGATGATGTCCTTCGCCTCGGCCTCCGCATCGCGCTGCTTGCGCTGATAATCCGCGAGGATTGACTGGGCTTCCTCTCGTAGGCGGCGCGCTTCGCTAAGCTCCTGCTGGATGCTCTCGGCGCGTTTGTCGAGTGCTGAGATGACCTTGCGCGGCACAGCAAAATAGACCAGCAGCGCGACGAACAGGACGAAAGCAACGGCAACCCAGAATGTGGTATCCATCAGGCCGCTCCATGCTTTGCAGCGGCGCTGGCCACCGCCTTGTCGAGGCTATCCTGGCTGACCTGCTCGCCGAGGAGTTGTTGAACGAGGGCGGCCGTGGTGTCGCGGGCGATCTCCTCGACATGCGACAGCGCCTGTTCCTTGGTCCGGGCGATCTCCGCTTCGGCCTGTTCCAGGCGCTTCTGGATTTCGGCTTCCTTCTCGGCGCGCTCGCGTTCGAGTTCCTCGTTCAGTCGATCGCGTGTTTCCTGCGCAATCGCGTTCGCGCGCGCCTTGGCATCCGCGAGCGCCTTTTCATAGGCCGCGATCGCCTGGTCGGTCTCGCGGCGCAACTGATCAGCCTGGGCCAGATCGTTGGCAATCCGGTCGCGGCGTTCCTCGATGACCGTCGCGATGCGCGGCAGCGCCACGCGCGCCATCAGCAAGTACATGACGCCGAACGTGATTACGAGCCAGACGAGCTGCGGCGCATAATCACCAAAGTCCAGTTGGGGCATGTTACCTCCCGGCCGGGCCGGACGTTTACAGGCTGCTAGAGCGTCGGGCGAAAAAGTGGAAACCGGTTTTTCGGAAACCCGGCGCGACAACCGAAGAATCTACAGCATCGGACGGTCCGGATGTACTACCCGATGCTGAAACCCCCTTCAAGCGTGCTGCGGGGGCGAGACGGGCCGCGCCGGTCAACGAAGCGCTCATTGGCCCGCCTGTTCGCACAAGGCCGTCGCGATGCGGTCCTAGAGTGATTTTCGTTCTGACTGAACCGAAAAATCGCTCTAATTATTTGATTTGAAGCGCATTTTTATCCGAAAACCTGGGCCCACTTTCCGGAATGCGCTCTAGAACACGAACAGGATGATCAGCGCAACCAGCAGGCCGAACAGACCAGTTGCCTCCGCCAAGGCGAAGCCGAGCAACAGGTTCGGGAACTGTCCCGGCGCTGCCGACGGATTGCGCAGCGCGCCCGCGAGGTAGTTGCCGAAGATGTTGCCGATGCCGAGGCCGG
>CAYFVF010000010.1:0-20316 GCA_964346335.1 uncultured Hyphomicrobiaceae bacterium | reverse complement strand
TGCCGGTGAAACAGCGGCGCGCCCAGTTCCTGCTCCAGCGCGCTCACCTGCCGGCTGACGGCGGACTGGCTCAGATGCAGCGCCTCCGCGGCGTGTGTGAAACTGCCGGCCTCTGCAGCGGCGTGGAAGATTCTCAGCTTGTCCCAGTCCATACGGCGATCCAGTCCCTTGGGACCGCCTCTACAGCGAAGCCCCTTGTTGTCTTTATCCTACTCGGCAGCTTGGGCCGGCGCAGCCAATTCCGCGAGATACTTTTCGGCTTCCAGCGCCGCCATGCAGCCCTGGCCCGCGGCCGTCACGGCTTGGCGATAAATATCGTCGGTCACATCGCCAGCGGCATACACGCCGGGAATGCTGGTGCGCGTGGAGTCCGGCGCCGTGATGATGTAGTCGCCTTCCTTCATGTCGAGCTGACCCTTGAACAGCCCCGTCGCCGGGTCGTGGCCGATCGCGATGAAGACGCCGTCGACGGCTATCTCCCGGGTCTCGCCGGTGTGAACGTTGCGCAGCCGCGCGCCCGTCACGCCGGGCGGGTTGTCTTGGCCGAGCACCTCGTCAAGCACGCTGTCCCAGATGATCTCGATCTTCGGGTTGGTGAACAGGCGGCCTTGCAGGGTCTTGTCGGCGCGCAACGCGTCGCGGCGATGCACCAGCGTCACCTTGCCCGCGAAATTGGTAAGGAACAGCGCCTCCTCGACCGCCGTGTTGCCGCCGCCGATCACGATCACGTCCTTGCCGCGATAGAAAAAGCCGTCGCAGGTGGCGCAGGCGGACACGCCGTATCCCATGAACTTCTCTTCGGAGGGAAGGCCAAGCCAGCGCGCCTGGGCGCCGGTCGAGATGACCAGGGCGTCGGCGGTGTAGGTTGTGCCGCTGTCGCCCTTCAGCCAGAAGGGCCGGCGTGACAGGTCCACCTCCACGATATGGTCGGTGACAATATCGGTGCCGACATTGGCCGCCTGGGCCTGCATCTGCTCCATCAGCCACGGTCCCTGAATGGGGTCCGCGAAGCCGGGGTAGTTCTCGACATCGGTCGTGATGGTGAGCTGGCCGCCCGGCTGGATGCCCTGGATCAACAGCGGATTGAGCATCGCGCGCGCGGCGTAGACCGCGGCGGTATAGCCCGCAGGGCCGGAGCCGAGGATGATGAGTTTCTCGTGGCGTGTGGTCATGGCGTTGTCCCGCCTTTCCAGGAACTAAGACTGCTGCGGTGCAAAACAGCCCGCTGCGCACCAGAAATAGGCGGCGCGCCGCGCCGGGTCAATGTGCGTCGCGTGTTTGGCGGGCTTATGCAAACGTGTCTACACGTGGCATGGGCCGCGCATCTGCGCGATGGGCGATTTCCGCGGCGATGGTGGCGGCCGAGTCGATCGGTATATAAGCCCAGCTATCGAGCTTGTTGATCTGCTCGGGCAGCGGCCGGGTTGCGCCGTGTTCGCGAAGCGCGTCGTGGAAGGCGTGGAACTTTGGCCGTCCGCCGTCGGGCATGAACACATGGATTGGCTGTCCGGTCGCGCAGGCTTCGCCGGTCATGTTCACGCTGTCCGCCGTGACGACAAAGGCGTCGGCGCAAGCGAGGAAATGCGGGTACGGGTTATCGCCGGCGCCGTCCCAGATGATGCGCGGCGCTTCGGCGGTGGCGGCGCGGACGGCATCAAGCAGGGCAGGGGGCGTGCGACGGGAAGACGTGACGAGAAAGCTCGCGCCAAGCCGCGCCATCTGGCTGAGGGCACCCGCCAGCCGCTCGATGTCCCGGGGCGAATAGGTGAAACCGGCCCCCGGCCCGCCCAGCAGGACCGCCACACGCGGGGCCGGCAGCGCCGCGATTGCCGCTGGCATGTCGTCGCGCAGCGCGCTCAGCCGCTCAGGCGAAAAGCCGTGCGGCGAGGTCGTCGTGGTGATGACGTTGTCGCCGCGCCGCGCATCATGCGCTGGCACCCAGATGAGATCGGCAGCATCGCGCACGCGCGGGTCCATGAACGCGACGCTCAGGCTGCGCCCGCCCGCCGCGCGGCGCATTGCGCGAAGATACGGCACGGTCAGGCGTCCGGCGGCAAAAACGAAGTCTGGCCATGCCTGTGCGTCGCGGGGCAAGATCGCGTGCATGCCGGGCGGCGCAGGGCCACGTGGCGCGAGCAGGCGCCACGGCCGCGGCGGTGCAACGTTAATTGTGCGCACGTGCAGCCCCATCGCCGCGGCGACCCCGCGCGTCATCGCGAGATGTCCCGCTTTCCCGTCGGAGAGGATCCAGACCGTGCCTTTGCCTGCGTCCGAGTGTATCACTGGCGCGCTCTACACAATTTTGTTGCTTGAATTGTCACTACATCATTCCAATGCTATCGCGCAGGCGACATGATATGACCAGCTTTACAACTCTTGCGGCCCAATAGGCAATTTGGATGAGTTTCGTGACGACATTCAGACTTGATGAAACGGACTGGCGCATTCTCCGTGAGCTTCAGGTTAACGGGCGCATCACAAATGTCGAGCTTGCCCGCCGGGTCGGTATCTCCGCGCCGCCGTGCCTGCGCCGGATGCGCGCGCTTGAAGACGCGGGCATTATTGAGGGCTATCATGCGCTGATCAGCCAGAAGGCGCTTGGCTACGAGGTCAGCGCGTTCGCGATGGTCGGGCTGTCCGGCCAGTCGGAGCACGACCTGCGACAGTTCGAGGAAAACGTGCGCGACTGGGACATCGTGCGCGAATGTCACATGCTTTCCGGCGAGATCGATTTTATCCTCAAATGCGTGGCGCACGATCTGGAGGCGTTCCAGGATTTCATCATCAATGACCTTACGGCCGCGCCGAACGTCGATAGCGTCAAGACCTCGCTGGTGATCCGGCGCTCGAAATACGAGCTCGGACCGCCGCTGCCGGCGGTTGCGGAACCGTCATGAAACGCCATTTCGGCTAGAGTGCTGCTGAACGCCTTTCGTCTCTCGCGCCCTGGATGCTTTATGACCCGTACCGCGCACGCCGCTGAACGCCGCCGGATCCTTCTCAGCCTGCCCAATGTGCTGACCTATTGCCGTCTCGCGGCCGTCCCCGGACTGGTCGCGGCGATGTTCTTCCTGGAGGGCGAGACCGCAGACTGGGCAGCTCTCGGTGTTTTCGCGTTTGCCGGGATCACGGATTTTCTCGACGGCTACATTGCGCGCGCCTGGCAGCAGCAATCGGCGCTCGGCCGGATGCTCGATCCGATCGCGGACAAGCTGCTCGTGGGGGCGGCTTTATTGATGCTGGTGGCGAACGGCGCGATTTCCGGCTGGTCGATCTGGGCCGCGGTGATTATCCTGTCGCGCGAGATCCTCGTTTCGGGCCTGCGCGAGTTCCTCGCCGGATTGCAGGTCACCGTGGCTGTCAGCCAGGTCGCCAAGTGGAAGACCACGGTGCAGATGGTGGCGCTGTGTTTCCTGCTCGCCGGTGGCGCGGGCGACGATGTCTGCGGCGGCTGCGCCTCAGCGTTGGGCTTGAGCCTGCTCTGGGTGGCCGCGCTGGTAACGCTTTACACAGGCTTCGATTATTTTCGCGCGGGTCTCAAACACGTGATGGACCAGGACCGATGACAACACGAGTGCTTTATTTCGCATGGATGCGTGAGAAAACCGGGCGTGCCGAGGAGCAGATCGACCTGCCCGAAGGCGTGGAGACGATCGCCGACCTGATCGCATGGCAAAAAAGCCGCGGGCCGGACTTCGCCGCCGCGTTCGAGCGTGACGAGGTGATCCGCGCGGCGATTGACCAGGAGCATGTGGCCCATGACGCCGCGGTGCGGGGCGCGCGCGAGATTGCCTTCTTCCCGCCGGTGACCGGGGGCTAGGCCATGATCCGCGTGCAGCGCGAAGACTTCGACATCGGCGCGGAGATCGAGGGCGTGCGCGCCGGACGCACCGATAACGGCGCGATCGTCAGCTTCACAGGCATCGTGCGCGAGACGAAGGGCGAGCGCGTCGCGGCGATGACGCTGGAGCACTACCCCGGCATGACCGAACGCGAACTGGAGCGCATCGAGGCTGAGGCACGCGAGCGCTGGCCGATCACGGAGTGCACCATTATCCACCGCTATGGGCGGCTGGAGCCGGGCGACAACATTGTGCTGGTGGTTACGGCGTCGGCGCACCGGCAGGCCGCCTTCGACGCGGCGGCGTTCCTGATGGACTACCTCAAGACGAGCGCGCCGTTCTGGAAGAGCGAGGAAATGCCGGAAGGCCCGCGCTGGGTTGAAGCGCGTGAGGCAGACGATAACGCCGCGCGCCGCTGGTCCGGCGAGTAAGCGCCAGACGGGTCAGCCCACATGCGCCAATGCTTCGGCCGGGCGAACGAGCGCGGAATAATCCTGCATCAGCGCACGGCTCACCTCACCGATCTGGAAGGTGTAAGGGCCGATTTCGCCCACCGGCGTCACTTCGGCGGCCGTGCCGGTCAGGAAGCATTCCTCAAAGTTTTCCATTTCCTCGGGCATGATCGCGCGCTCAATGATCTCTATGCCGCGCTGGCGGGCAAGATCCATCACCGTGCGACGGGTGATGCCATCGAGGAAGCAATCGGGCGTCGGCGTGTGCAGGACGCCATCCTTGAGGAAGAAGATGTTGGCGCCGGTCGCCTCGGCGACACGCCCGCGCCAGTCCAGCATCAGCGCATCGGCATAGCCTGCGGCCTCGGCTTTGTGCTTTTCCAGCGTGCAGATCATGTAAAGCCCGGCAGCCTTTGACTTGGTCGGCGCGGTGCGCGGGTCGGGCCGGCAATATTCCGCCATCGCCAGGCGTATGCCGGTCTCCATCGCTGCCGGGTCGAAATACTTGCCCCAGTCCCAGGCCGCGACAGCGAGGTTGATTTTGGTCTGCTGCGCGGAAACGCCCATCTGCTCGCTCCCGCGCCATGCGATCGGGCGGACATATCCATCCAACAGATCATTCGCCTTCAGCACATCGCGGCACGCCTGGTCGATCTCGGAAACGCTGTAGGGGATTTCGAAGCCGAGCACCCGGCCCGATTCGACGAGCCGCTCGCTATGCTCGGTCAGCTTGAAAATCTCGCCGTTATAGGCCCGCTCGCCCTCGAATACGCTGCTGGCATAATGAAGGCCGTGGCTCAGCACATGAAGCTGGGCCGAGCCCCACGGCACAAGCTCGCCGTTCATCCAGATGAGGCCGTCGCGCTGATCGTAAGGAACGAGTGCCATTGAACGTCTCCCAACCCTGTTGCTGTTTGTCCGCCGCCGAAACGGCTTGACTCGCTGGCGGCGAGAGGACAACAGATGACTAACCCTTCGGACCCGCGGCCACCACGTGCCGAGGTCAGCGACCAGCGCCGCCGCTCGCGTCAGGCGAATACGCCAATCTGTTGCCTTTACACACGGTTAGATATTGCGGTGGCTGGCGCAAGTCCATCGGAAAAAAATATCGAAAACGATTGTCTTGCGTAGCAATCTGTCCGATATATGTCAACATGGCTGACATAACTCCCGACACCGAACTGGAGCGGCCTGCAAGCCAGAGCGATGACTGGCAGGCCGAGACGCTACCGCCGGCAGATCCGCGCAGCCTGCGTATCATCGAACTGCTGTTCTTCGCCTACCGCGATTTTACGGCCGACGCAGATGAAATCCTCGCCGAGCTGGAGTTTGGCCGCGCACATCACCGCGCGCTGCACTTCATTTGCCGGCATCCGGGCATTCGCGTGGCCGATCTCCTCGAAATCCTCAAGATTACGAAGCAAAGTCTCGCGCGTGTCCTGAAGGATCTGCGCGATCGCGGCTTCATCACGCAGTTGCGCGGCCAGACGGACAGGCGCGAGCGCCTGTTGTATCCGCGCGATGATGGCCTGGCGTTGATAGCACGGCTTGCTGCACGCCAGACCGAGCGGATCAATGCCGCGCTGCGCGATGCCGGTGAACCCTCGGCGGATATCGTGGCGGAGTTCCTGTTCAGGATGATTGGCGAACAAGAGCGTGACGGTATCGCCAGGCTGATTGCAACCGGCGACGGACTGGACCGAACTTCGGAGGCGAGCGAATGAGCACGGCAACAGCGCACGACAAGATACCCGAGCCGCCCGCGGACACCGCCCCGCATCTGCTCGTGGTCGATGATGACCGGCGCATCCGCGATCTGCTGGCGCGCTATCTCCGCGACAACGGTTTCCGCGTCAGTGTCAGCGCCGATTCCGCCGAGGCCCGCAAGGCGCTGCGCGGGCTGGCTTTCGATCTCATTATCCTCGACATCATGATGCCCGGCGAAACCGGGCTGTCGCTGGCGCAGACGCTGCGCGCGGAGTCCGATGTGCCGATCTTGATGCTGACGGCGCGCTCGGAGCCGGAGCATCGCGTGCACGGGCTAGAGCTTGGCGTGGATGATTACATGGCCAAGCCGTTCGACCCGCGTGAGTTGCTGCTGCGGCTGCAAAACATCCTGCGCCGGCGCGAGCCCGCGAACGAAACACCGGAGGAAATTCGCTTCGGCGCGTGTGTTTTCCATGTTGCCCGCGGCGACCTGACCCGCGACGGCGAACCGGTGCGCATCACTGACCGCGAGCGCGAGTTGTTGCGCCAGTTCGCCCGCACGCCCGGCGAGACCATTGCGCGCCATGACCTGATGGGCGCGGAGGCGCACGGCACGGACCGCGCCATTGACGTGCAGATCAACCGCTTGCGCCGCAAGATAGAGGTGGACCCGGCCAATCCGGTGCATTTGCAGACCGTCAGGGGCCGCGGCTATGTCCTTCACATGGATTGACCGGCCGAAGACCCTCGTCAGCCGCGTGGCAAGCCGCAAGCGCAGCGCGCTCGGCAAACTGTGGCGCGGTTTCATTGCCCTGCATCGGCACAACATGGCCTGGCTGGCCTGGGCGGGCGAGACGCTGTGGCGCCGCTTCCTTGCAATGCACCGGCACAATATCGCCTGGCTGCGGCAATGGCGGGTGTTTCGCGTGGTGTTTGACGGCCTGGCGCGCGCGCATGACGCGCTGGCCCGTGCGCTCGGACGCGTCCTTCCGAAAGGGCTTTATGCCCGCTCGCTGCTCATTATCGTCATCCCCATCCTGGTTCTGCAGTCGGTGCTGGCTTTCGTGTTCATGGAGCGGCACTGGCAACAGGTCACGCGCCAGCTCTCCATCGCCACGACCAACGAAATCGCCACGCTGATTTCAGTGTACGAGGAGTATCCGCACGAAGACGGCTACGAGACGCTGACTGACATCGCCCGGGAGAAGCTGGGGCTGGTGGCGCGTATCCTGCCGGATCAGACCCTGCCGGAAGCCCGGCCGAAGCCGTTTTTCGACCTGCTCGACCGGACTTTGTCGCGCGAAATCCGCAGGCGTATCCGTCGGCCGTTCTGGATCGATACAGTCGGGAAATCGCGTTATGTCGAAATCCGCATCCTGCTGGATGACGCGGTGTTGCAGGTGCTGGCGCGGCGCAACCAGACCTATGCCTCCAACTCGCACATATTCATGCTCTGGATGGTCGGCACCTCGCTTGTCCTGCTGATCGTCGCGGTCCTGTTCCTGCGCAACCAGATCCGGCCCGTTCTGAACCTCGCGGAAGCTGCACAGCGTTTTGGCCGAGGTCAGCCCGCGCCGGAGGATTTCAAGGTTCGTGGGGCACGCGAGGTGCGGCTGGCGGCGCAGTCCTTCATCGAGATGCGTGACCGGATCGAGCGCCATGTCGAACAACGCACGACGATGCTCGCCGGGGTGAGCCACGACCTGCGCACCGTGCTCACGCGCTTTCGTCTTCAGCTTGCCATGCTGGGTGACAGGCCGGAGGCGGAGAGCCTTGGCGCTGATATCGACGAGATGCAGCAGATGCTGGAAGACTATCTCGCGTTTGCCAGGGGCGATGCCGGCGAGCAGCCGGTCGAGTTTGATCTGGTCGAAATGCTGGCCGAAGTCGCCGAGACGGCCGGAGGTCCGGAAAAGCCTGTCGCCCTCACCGCCGCGTCGCGGATGCCGATCATCGCGCGGCGCAACGCGGTCAAGCGCGCCGTGATGAACCTTGCCGCGAATGCCGCGCGCTTCGCCGAAACCGTGGAGATCAACGCGCGGCGCGGGGCGCATTCGATCACCGTGACGGTGGAGGACGACGGCCCCGGCATCCCGATCGAGCAGCGCGAAGCGGTCTTCCGCCCGTTTTTCGGCCTCGACGATTCGCGCAACCAGAACGTCAAGAGCACTGGCCTGGGCCTGTCGATCGCGCGGGACATCGTGCGCGGCCACGGCGGCGACATCACGCTGGGGCACAGCCGTCTTGGCGGGCTCAAGGCCACGATCCGCTTGCCGGTGCAGTAACGGGGGCGGCGGATGAACCATGTGATGGGCGATGGCCCGCGGATCGAGCGCGCGGGCGATGACGGGCGGCTCGTGCTGGCGGATGGCCGCGTCATCGGATTTCGCGAATACGGTGTGCGCGATGGCACGCCGATCCTTTGTTTTCACGGCACGCCCGGCTCGCGCTTCATGTTCCAGATCGCTGATGAGTTCGCGCGGGCGAATGGCCTGCGCCTTATCGCGCCAGAGCGTCCGGGCTTCGGCTTGTCGAGTTTCGCCAGGGCGCGCCCGCTGATGCGCACGGCCGATGACATGGCTTCGCTGTGCGACGCGCTGGGCCTTGGGCGCGCGGCGGTGGCGGGGGTCTCGGGCGGCGCGCCGTTCGCGGTGGCCATGGCGGCGGTGCATCCCGAGCGGGTCAGCGCGATGGCGCTGGTCTCGCCGGTGGGCCCCTTCGCCGGGGCGGAATGCGCGCAGCGTCTCGGGCCGGGACACTGGATCACCTTCCGCGCGTTGCCGCCGGTGCCGTTGCTCTATCGCGTTCTGTTCAGCTTCGGCCGGCTCGGTTTCCTGTTCGCGCCCCGGGTGATGGCGGCGATGATCGCCAGCCGCGCCTCGTCGTCGGATCGGCGGGTGCTGCTGGACAAACATGCGCGGCGCAACCTTTTGCGCGGACTGCGCGAGGGCGTGCGCCCAGGCGTCGGCGGCGCCGTGGAGGAATTGCGCTGTTTCTCGCGCCCTTGGGGCCTCGCGTACGACCGCATCACCGCGCCCACCATCCTGTGGCAGGGCACGGCGGACCGCAACGTGCCGGTGTCCGCCGCGCTTCGACTTGGCGAGTTGATCCCTCGCTGTGAGGTGCGGCGGATCGACGGGGCTGGGCATTATTGGATTTTGCAGAATTACGGCCATGTGTTGGAAAGCGTCGCGCGGCACGCCCAAGCCAACCAGATCGGCTCAACTGCCGCGGGCTGATTCGCTCTCGCGCGGGACGTGGTGGTTCGCGCGCCAACAGGACAGGTTAGCAGCCCCATGATCCCCATTCGCGATTCGATTGTCGTGCGCACAACACCGAGCGTTGTCTATGCGCTGATCATCGCGAACGTGGTCGTGTTCCTGTTCCAGATTTCCATGACAGGCCTTGTTGGCCAGCGCTTCATCTACGAGTACGCGCTGGTCCCGCTACGCTATGCGAACCCGGACTGGGCGCAATACCAGGGCCTGTCACCCAACGACTATTTCCCGTTCATCAGCAGCTTTTTCATGCATGGCGGGATCCTGCACATTCTGCTGAATATGTGGACGCTGTATATCTTCGGCTCGTCCGTCGAGAGCCGCTACGGCTCGGTGGCGTTCTTCATCTTTTACATGGTGTGCGGGATCGCGGCGAACCTCACGCATTTCTACTTCAACGTCGCATCGCCGGTGCCAGTGCTGGGCGCGTCCGGGGCCGTGGCGGGCGTTATCGGCGCATATGCGCTCACGTTCCCCCGCGCGCGCCTGCTGATGGTGTTTCCGATCGTGTTCATCCCTCTGTTTTTCGAGTTGCCGGCGCTCACCTTCGCTGTCCTCTGGTTCGGGTTGCAGATGCTGCAAGGCGCCGTCGAGACGCTGCGCCCCAGCATGGGCGGCGGGATCGCGTGGTGGGCGCATATCGGCGGTTTTATCGCCGGGGTGGTGTTGCTGCCGCTGTTATGGCTCGGCGGGATCGGCCGGAAAACTGCCGTGTACGACTCGCGGCGCGGCAAACCCTATCGCGCAGTGACGGGGCGCCGAGGGGCCAGGGGCTTTCACGTGCCGCAGACAGGACGTCGCCGCTCCAACGCCTCGGCAGGGTCGGACGGATCGGATACGGACCCGCCGCCCGCGCGCGGACCCTGAGGGTGAGAGAGTTAGAGGCGCAAGAGACTTGACGCGGGCGGGGGCCGCGCGCGCAAGATGTGAAAATGCCAATCAGGGACGAAGCACCATGCCGGGCATCGACGAAACCAAGCCATTCAAGCCGGTGCGCATCGCCGTGTTGACCGTTTCGGACACGCGCGAACTGGCGGGCGACAAGTCCGGCGCGCTGCTGGCCGAGCGGATCACCGGCGCGGGCCACGAACTGGCGGACCGGACGATCGTGCGCGACGAACCGGCCGAAATCCGCGAGGTGCTGCAAGGCTGGATCGCCGATCCCGTCATCGACGCGGTCATCACGACAGGCGGGACGGGCCTCACGGGGCGGGACGTGACGCCGGAAGCCGTGCGCCCGCTGTTCGACAAGGAGATCGACGGTTTTTCGGTGCTGATGCACATGATCTCGTTCGAGAAGGTCGGCACCTCGACCATTCAATCGCGGTCGCTCGCCGGGCTTGCGGGCGGCACGTACATCTTCTGCCTGCCCGGGTCGCCGGGCGCATGCAAGGACGCGTGGGACGATATCCTGCAGTATCAGCTCGATTATCGCCATCGCCCCTGCAATTTCGTCGAGATTATGCCGCGGCTGAATGAGCGATAACGCACTTCAGCCCACAACAATCTCTCACGACAAGTTGAGTTTGATTTTTCGCCTCGGTGATTAGGTCACAGGTGTGACCGAAAGGCGCGTTTCTGCGCGCGAATTACCAAAACGAGGAAAGGACGATTATGACCCAATATCCCCGACTGCTGCCGCGCACGCCTGCGCCGGAGTTGCGCGTGCCAACCGTTGATGGCGGCGATTGGGACCTGAGCCAGCGCCAGGCCGAGACCTTCATCATGGTCAACTTCTATCGTGGCCTGCATTGCCCGATCTGCTCGAAGTATCTCGCCGAGTTGAACCGCTTGGCCGACGACTTCGCCCAGCGCGGCGTCGATACGATCGTTGTCTCCAACGACTCGCAGGATCGCGCAGAGCGCGCCAAGCGCGAATGGGGCCTCGACAAGCTGACCGTGGGCTATGGTCTGAGCCTTGAGGATGCGCGGCGCTGGAACCTGTATGTCTCGACCGGCAACGGCGCGACCTCGATGGGCGTGGAAGAACCGCACGAATTTGCCGAGCCGGGTCTATTCCTTCTGAAGCCTGACCGCACGCTATACTTCATCAGCATCCAGAGCATGCCCTTCGCCCGCCCATCATGGCGCGAGGTGCTGGGCGCGCTCGATTTCGTCATCGAGAAGGGCTATCCCGCGCGGGGTGAAGTCCCGCTGAGCGCGGCTGCGTAAGGGGCCAATATGATCGAGCTTTACACGGCCGCAACGCCTAACGGCCACAAGGCTTCGGTGACCCTGGAGGAACTCGGCCTGCCTTACGCCGTCCATCCGGTCGATCTCGGAGCAGGCGAGCCGAAACAGGACTGGTTCCTTCAGATCAACCCGAACGGGCGCATCCCGGCGATCGTGGACCGCAGCGCGGACAGCTTCGCCGTGTTCGAATCCGGCGCGATCATGATCTACCTGGCGGAGAAGACCGGCCAGCTTCTGCCGAGCGACGCCAAGGGCCGCAGCGCCACCCTGCAATGGCTGATGTTCCAGATGGGCGGCATCGGCCCGATGATGGGCCAGGCCAATGTCTTCTACCGCTACTGGCAGGAGGAGATTCCGCCCGTTATCGCGCGGTATCAGAACGAAAGCCGCCGGCTGTTCGAGGTGCTGGAGACCCGGCTGGGCGAAAGCCCATGGCTCGCCGGTGATGACTACACGATCGCCGACATCGCCAACTGGTGCTGGGTCCGCACGCATGAGTGGTCCGGCGTCTCCGTCGACGGGCTGGACAACCTTCAGCGCTGGATCGCTGAGATCAGGGAGCGCCCCGCGGTGCAGCGTGGCATCAACGTGCCCAAACGTGAGCAGGCGCTTGAGAATAGTGACGCGGAGAAAAGCGAAAAGCTGGTCGCGGAGGTCCGCACCTTCTTGCAGCAATAACACCGCACCCGGAGACGCGGCGCGCCGATTGACACGGGCCGGGGGCAGCGCGATAACCGCTGCGCGCGGTCCCTCGGCCGCCGCTGTTTCCCGGGGAGGTGGGTGTGACGCGATACGTCTACGTGAACGGCGACTTCGTTGCGGCGGAAAATGCTGCGATTTCCATCTTCGACCGCGGCTTTTTGTTTGCCGACGGCGTTTATGAGGTCACCGCCGTGCTGCGCGGCCGGATGATCGATTTCGCCCCCCACGTGCAGCGCCTGCGCGCGTCGATGGCCAAGCTGGAGATGTCCCTCGACATGGATGATGCCGCCATCGAGGCTTTCCATCACGGGCTTATCGAGCGCAACGCGATTGAGAACGGCGTTGTCTACATGCAGGTGACGCGCGGCGTTGCGGAGCGCGATTTCGCCTATCCCGACGACGCCGCGCCGACCGTCATCGCCTTCACCCAGCCGCGCGACTATCTCGGCGATCGCAATGCCGAAAGCGGCGTGTCCGTGATCACCACGCCGGACCTGCGCTGGGTGCGCCGCGATATCAAGAGCATCGCGCTGTTGCCGCAGGCGATGGGCAAGCAGGAGGCGAAAAAACGCGGCGCGTTCGAAGCCTGGATGGTCGAGGACGGCCTTGTGACCGAGGGCACGTCGTCCTCGGCGTTCATCGTCACGGAAGAAGGCGTGATCGTCACGCGCTCGCTCAGCCGCGAGATCCTGCCCGGACTGACGCGCAGCCGGTTGCTTGGCCTGATCGAGGACGAGAAGCTGCCGGTGGAACAGCGACCGTTCAGCGTGGAAGAGGCGCTGACCGCGCGCGAGGCGTTCCTGACCAGCGCTTCGAGCTTCGTCATGCCCGTCGTGCGTATCGATGGTGAAAGCGTGGGCGATGGCACACCAGGCCCGGTCGCCACGCGCCTGCGCGCGCGGTATCTAGACTTTGCCATGCCGGCGTGATGGGACAACCCCCGCGCCGCGCTTGTGCGGCACGGAGGCTGTTTTCAAGAGCGCTACCGGGTTCTGCGGCCCCAGACTTCGACCTGCGCCAGCCGACCGCCGCCGCGCGTGCGGTAGGCAAGCTCGATGCGGTCGATGAAGCGCCCGCGCGCGCCGCGCAGCTCCAGCACACCGGACTCTTCACCTTTGCGAATGCGCCGGTCGACCTCCAGGTTGTCCGCGCGCCCGTTGCCATACACGACCCGGACGCGGCGGAACTGGACATCGTTGCGCTTCACCCGCAATAGCAGCGCATCGAAGCGGCCGTCGCGGCGTGTCATCTCGATCACATCACGGTCGCCGCCACGGCTGGCCCGCAGGATGCCGACCTCGTCCCAGCGCGGCCCGAGAGGACGGAAGCCCGTGCGCTCGGTCTGCCGACCCCAGACCTCAACGCGGGCGCGGCGCGGCCCGCCGGCGTCGCGGTAGACCAGCACGATGCGGTCGATGAAGCGGCCCTGCCGTCCGCGCAACTCCAGCACGTCGCTGTCGCCCGGGCGCAGCACGTTGGGCAGATCGAGGTCTTGCCGCCGGCCATTGCCGAACACCACGCGCACCCGCCGAATCCGTACCGGGCTCTGGCGCACCCGCAGCAGAATCGCGTTGAAGCGGCCATCGCGGCGCGACAACTGGATGACATCCCTGTCCCGCTCCCGCGCGACGCGATCGGCGGACAGGCGCGACCAGTTCGGCCCGAGGTCGCGGAAGGTCGGCCTTCGCTCGGTCTTGCGGCCAAACACGGCCACGCGGGCCCGGCGCGGGCCGCCGGCATCGCGGTAGACCAGCACGATCCTGTCGATGAACCGGCCCTGGCGGCCGCGAAGCTCCAGCACATCGCTGTCGCCCGGGCGCAGCACGTTGGGCAGATCGAGGTCTTGCCGCCGGCCATTGCCGAACACCACGCGCACCCGCCGGATGCGCACGGGGCTCTGGCGCACCCGCAGCAGAATCGCGTTGAAGCGGCCGTCACGGCGGGACATCTGGATCACCTCGCGCTCGCGCTCGCGGCTCACGCGATTGATGCCCAGCCGCTCCCAGCGCGGTCCGAGATTGCGAAACTCAGCCTCCCGGCGCGGCGGCGCCCCCCCCGCGGCGCGGCCCAGAACGACAACGCGTGGCCGCCCGAGAAAGCCGAGAGAGCCGTACTTGACCCGGACTTCACTGACAAAACGGCCCCGCTGGCCTTCCAGCGCGATCGGGCCTGTCTCGGCGCCGGCCGTCAGCGGGGAGCGGATGCGCGCGCGCTGGCGGTCGCCGTTGCCGAACGTGACCTCGACCTCCAGCAGGAAGATGTTTCCGCCGCGCACGGCCACCTTGACCGCGTCGAAGCGCCCGGCGCGCCGTCCCGGCACGTCAATCTTGAGGCTTTCCACGCCGGGGCTGCTGCGCCCCGACCCGAGGATTTCCCAATCGCCGCGCGGCTGAGCCTGCGCGGTGACGGCGGCCGCCAGCACGGCGGTCAAGACCGTCAGAAAAGCAATGATGCGACGCATTCTTATCAGCTCCTGAACGCTTTTTCCTCTGGCACGGGGCGTGGATGCGGTGTGCAACCCGTCTTGTTGCCACCCCACCTGCTTCAATCCTCAGCCGCGTCTTTGCAAGCGTTTATTACCGCGCGCGCCGGTTTTCCATCGCCGCGCTCGCGGGTGTAGCAACTCAGGCGTGCATCAGCGTCGTTCGTGCCCGCGCACAGCTTGACGGCGTAGGACCATTTTGAAAGTCCGGCGGTTTCGTCGACGACGCTGTTGACGGCCCGGAAGAAGCACAGGCCAGGCTGCTGCGGTTTGCGAGTCTTCCCGCACAACTCGTCCAGAACCTTCGCCTGCCAGTCCTGCGTTCCGGTAGCGGTCCACGGGATATTGCCCTGGACGTAGGCCTTGCACTGGTCGGCGCGACCGCTCGGCCCGCGCGGGTTGCAGGCGTTGAGGACCCTGCGGAACCTCGGATCACTGCTGGGCGATTGCACAGAAGGGTCTTCGCCGGGATCAAGGATCCGGGGCGGGGAGCCGGGCTCGGCGTTATCAAGCGCGGCAAGCTGCTCGCCCACGCATTGGCTTGTCTGGCGCGCGCTGTTGGTGCCGGCGCATAGCAGCGCGGCGTTGCGCCAGTTTCCGTCGATGAGATCCTCCCAGTCCCCGGCGCCGTGGAACAGGCGATCAAAGCAGATCAGCGGCTGTGTCGGCCGGGTCGTGTCGGCGCACAGCAAGTCGAGCCGGCGCGGGGTCCACGTGGTGTTGCCCGCCGCGTTCCAGGCGATATTGCCCTGCACCAGCCGCTCGCAGACGGTACGCCCGGCGATCGTCGGCGGCGGGTTGCAGCTTTCGATCGCGTCGCGGAAATGCAGACCCTCGCCGACCTCGCGCTTGTAGCACTGGATGCTGTCCTGCGCATCATCCGTGCCCGCGCAAAGCGCCACGGCATCCTTCCAGTCCGCGCGAATCTGAGCGCCACGCTCCAGATCGGCGGTGAAGATGCCCGCGAAGCAAAGGCCCGGCTGCGTGGGGTTGGTCGCGCCTGCACACAGCCCCGCAAGCGCGGACTCGTCCCAATCATCGCTGCCGTCCTGGTCCCAGGGGATTTCGTTCTGGACATAGGCCGCGCAGCGCTGTTCCTCCGCGCTCAAGCGCGACGGCTGGAGAAACTCGATAGCGAGATAGACCAAAGCGCCGAGAGCCAGCAGGACCAGCGCCGCCGCCGGCACGCTGATCCGCCAGTCGCGCATCCGATCCGGCACCCGGCGCCGTGGGGGAGTCGGGGCCGCCAGCCTGGCGTTAAGGTCATCCAGCGTGTGTTGAAGTTGCGCGAGCCTGGTCTCCAGGTCGGACGTGTCGGCGCCGCGCCCGGCCTCCGTCTTGAGCCGGTCTTCGAGCCGCCTGAGGACATCCGAGACATCCCTGATCGTGTCGGCAAGCGCGCGCCTGTCGTCAG
This sequence comes from uncultured Hyphomicrobiaceae bacterium, assembly GCA_964346335.1. Lineage (GTDB taxonomy): Bacteria > Pseudomonadota > Alphaproteobacteria > Rhizobiales > Rhodomicrobiaceae > Dichotomicrobium. The sequence goes on along the minus strand of CAYFVF010000010.1, from coordinate 4,246 downwards.
TGCCGCCAGAGGCCATTCACTCTCGCCCCGATCCCCGCCTGTCCGCCCGGCGCGGTACATGCCCGAGCTGGCCGTGTTACATCCCCAGCGGACCATACACCATGCGCGAGCGGATCGTGCCCTCCAGACTGCGCAATTGCGCCAGCAGGTCGGCCGCCACGTCCTCCTGCGCCTCCGCGTCGAGCACAACATAACCCAGTTCGCCCTCGGTTTGCAGATACTGCGCCGTGATGTTGACGTTGCGCTCACCGAAGGCGTCATTCAGCCGGCGCATCATGCCGGGGATGTTGTGATGGATGTGGATGAACCGCTTCACGGCAGCGGCGGCGGTCGGCAACTGAACTTGCGGGAAGCTCACCGCGCCGGTGGTCGAGCCGACATCGGAGTATTCAATCAGCTTGCGCGCGACCTCATCGCCGATGCGCTGCTGCGCCTCCTCGGTGGAGCCGCCGACATGAGGCGTCAGGATGACGTTATCCAGCCCGCGCAGCGGGGAGACGAATTCCTCGTCGTTCGAGGACGGCTCGCTTGGGAACACGTCGATGGCCGCGCCGCGCAGGTGCCCATCGGACAGCGCGGCGGCCAGCGCATCGATGTCAACGAGCGAACCGCGCGCGTTGTTGATGAGAAAAGCTCCGGCTTTCATGGCGCGGATTTCGCGCTCGCCGATGATCCCGCGCGTTTGCGGCGTCTCGGGCAAGTGGAGCGACACCACGTCCGCGCGCGCCAGCAGGTCCATCAGGTCCTTGGCAGCGGCGACATTGCCGTGTTGCAGCTTGTCCGCTTGGTCGTGATAGATCACGCGCATACCCATCGCCTCGGCGAGATTGGCCAACTGCGTGCCGATATTGCCGTAGCCGACGATGCCGAGCGTGCGCCCGCGCACCTCGTGGCTGTCCGTGGCGGATTTCTGCCATTTGCCTTCATGAGCCGCCATCGACCGCGACAGGGTCCGCCTGTAAAGCATGACGATCTCGGCGATCGTCAGTTCGGCAACGCTGCGGGTGTTGGAGAACGGCGCGTTGAACACCGGGACCCCGGCCGAAGCAGCGGCGGGCAAATCCACCTGGTTGGTGCCCACGGAGAAGCAGCCGACCGCGATCAGCCGCGGCGCGGCCTCGAAGAGATCGGCGCTCAACCGGGTGCGCGAGCGGATACCGAGCACCCGCACGCCTTCCAGCCGCTCCTTCAATTCATCCCGGCTCAGGGCGGTCTTGAGGCGCGTAATGTTGGTGTATCCGGCCGCCCGGAGAGTTTCCACCGCGGTGTCAGCAATGCCTTCGAGCAGAAGGATCGGGCAATCGCTCTTTGACAGAACGACATGCTGAGCGCGGGAAAGTTGCTTGGTCATGGTGATCCGTTGCAAACTGCGTTTTATGAGAAGGCTAAGGTTTGAACGCATGCATGCACTGGCGTCAAGGCTGCGCCAGAATGTCGCATACGCGCAGGGAAGCGCCCGAAGCCGTCAAATCGTGCCGCGAACGGGATCGATGGCGCCGCGCCCACGCGCCGATGATGAACACGCGCTGCCGAGAGCGCAAAGGCGCATAAAATCACCATATTCGCTGTGTTTTTCTTATGCCGCTGAGGGAAAAGCGGCGTTGACGAGTCACCCGGCTGGCGCGCGGCGAACGGGTGGGCTACCCTCCCGGCCAAGATGAACGATTCGACGCTGCCGCCACGGCGGCGCTCACACCAAGGGTTTCTTCAATGGCGGCTGCTGACCAGCAATCCGGGACGAATTGGGCGGGGCGTATGTCGCGTCTCGTCATCGTAGCGTCGCTGGCGGCGCTGCTCGGCGGCTGCGCATCGACGTCGTTGTCCAGCATGTTCGACAGCGAGGAAGCGCCGAAAGACGAGAAGTCAGCCGCGCAGCTTTATGCCGAGGCGGATGCCGCTCTCGACGAGGCCGACTGGAAGGACGCAGCCGAAAAGTTCGAGGACGTCGACAAGAATTACCCTTACTCCGCGGAAGCGCGCCGCTCGATCGTGATGAGCGCCTATGCAAACTGGAAGCAGGGCGAACAACAAAAGGCGGTAGGCGCGGCGCGCCGCTATCTGACGCTTCATCCCGGCACTGACGAGGCGCCACTGGCCCAGCACATTATCGCTTCGGCCTATTTCGAGCGGATGAACGGGCCGCAACGCGACCAGTCCGATACGGAGAAAGCCGTGGCCGAGCTGGAAACCCTGGTGCGCCGCTATCCGGACAGCCGATATGCACCGACCGCGCGAAAGCGCCTTAAGATCGCGCGCGACCTTCTCGCCGCCAAGGAGATGAACGTCGGACGCTACTACCTGAAGCAGGGCAACTACGTCGCGGCGATCAACCGGTTCCGGACCGTTGTGGAGAAATATCAGCAGACCGCGCATGTGAAAGAGGCGCTGTCTCGGTTGACGGAAGCCTATATGGCGCTTGGCATCAAGAGCGAGGCACAGACTGCCGCTGCCGTTCTTGGCCACAACTACCCGGAGAGCGAGTGGTACAAGGATGCCTACACGCTCCTGCAAAGCGATGGACTGGAGCCGCGCGAGGATGCCGGCTCCTGGATCAGCCGCCAGTGGCGCAAACTCCAGCAAGCCAGCCCTATCTAACGCGGGCGGGAATCATCGTATAAGGGCATCATGCTGAGCGCCCTTTCGATCGAGAATATCGTTCTTATTGACAGGCTCAACCTGGAATTCGGGCCCCGCCTGAGCGTGCTCACGGGCGAGACCGGCGCGGGCAAGTCGATCCTGCTGGATGCGTTTGGCCTGGCGCTTGGCGCGCGCGGCGAGGCAAGCCTCGTGCGCGCCGGCCAGTCGCGCGGGCAGGTCACGGCGCGTTTCGAGCTACCCGGCAGCCACGAGGCCATCCGCTGGCTGGGCGAAAACGGCTTTGACGAAGCCGCACCTGGCGGGACCGCGGAGTTGATCCTGCGCCGGGTCCAGCAAGGCGACGGGCGCACCCGCGCGTTCATCAACGACCAGCCCGTCAGCGTGCAGATGCTGCGCGAAACCGGCGCGCGGCTCGTTGAAATCCACGGCCAGCACGACGACCGCGCAATGACCGATGCCGCCACGCATCGCCGCCTGCTGGACTGCTATGGCGGTCTGATCGCGGACGCCGAAGCCGTGCGCCGGGCCTGGGACGCCTGGCGCGCGCGCGAGGGCGAACTGGCCGAGCGCGAGGCGGCGCTTGCCGAGGCGCGGGACAATGCGGATTATCTGCGCCACACGCTGGACGAACTGGAAGAGCTTGCCCCGGAGGACGGCGAGGAAGAGCGCCTTGCCGAGGCTCGGCAAACCATGATGAATGCCGAGAAGATCGCCAGCGAACTCAACGCTGCGTTCGAAAGCCTGTCGGGCAACAATGGCGCTGAAGAGCGGTTGAGCGGCGCGCTGCGCCGGCTGGAGCGGTTCGGCGGCGGCGCGCAGGTCGCGCCTGTTGTCGAGGCTCTGGAACGCGTGGTTGTCGAGGCTGGCGAGGCGCGCGACACGATCGAAACGGCGCTGCGCGAGATGACCTACTCGCAAGCCGAGATGGACCGCATCGAGGAGCGGTTGTTCGCGCTGCGCGCGCTGGCGCGCAAGCACCGTGTAACGGTCGATGAACTGCCAACCCTGCAGGCGGATTTCACGCGGCTGCTTGACGAGTTGGCCGAAGGCGAGGCGGCCCTTGCCCGCTTGCGCGATGAGGTGAGCGCCGCGCGCGCCCACTACCAGGACCTCGCGGGCGACTTGAGCGGAAAGCGCCGCGCGGCGGCGCAGGCGTTGGATGAAGCCGTGCAGAAGGAATTGCCGCCGCTGAAACTGGAAAAGGCGCGGTTCGTCACGATGCTGGAGCTGATCGAGGACGGCGGGCCGGACGGGCTGGAGCGTGTCAGCTTCCACGTCCAGACCAACCCCGGCACCCCGCCGGGGCCCATCATGAAAGTCGCCTCGGGCGGCGAACTCTCACGTTTCATTCTTGCGCTCAAAGTTGTTCTGGCCGAGCGCGGCAGCGCGCCGACCCTGATTTTCGACGAGATCGATACCGGCGTGGGCGGCGCGACGGCGGCGGCCATCGGCGACAGGCTGGCGCGGCTGGCCGAAGGCGTGCAGGTGCTCTCGGTCACGCATGCGCCGCAGGTCGCCGCACACGCGCAAGGGCACATGCGCATCAGCAAGGAACCGCTTCCGGTCGCTGGAGGTGAGGCGATGGTCACGCGTGTCACGCCGCTGGATGAGCCAAGCCGGCACGAGGAGATCGCGCGGATGCTGGCCG
>CAYFVF010000009.1:2998-22484 GCA_964346335.1 uncultured Hyphomicrobiaceae bacterium | reverse complement strand
CCGGCGATATCACCGCCGGATGCGCGCCGCCCTATATGCCCGGTTTGGCTCCGGCATGCCCCATGCCGGTAACAGGTCGCCGCTTGCCCCGATCTCCAGGCTGGGCGGATCGTCCAACACGTCCGGGTATGCTCTGCGCCCATGACTTGCGCCGTTGCCAGTTCGCGCCCCAGGAAAGTGTATCCCGGCAGGGAAGAGTTTGAAGGTCGAGAAAACTCCGGCGGCGCGTAAGCGGGCCCGTCGCTGTTCCGTCTGGCCGCGTGCCTGTGCGGCAGGTGACGCCGCCGGCGAGGCGTTTGCCGGTCTCAAGGGCTTTTTGCAAGCCGCAGCGATACAGGCTGGCGGTCATCGGCATGCCAGCGTTGGCAAACCGGTCAAAGGCCATCTTGCCCTGGCAGCGGCATCTGACGCCGGCCAACTGGGTTAAGGGCTGGTCGCAACAGCATTTGCAGGCGGCGCCTTGTGGCGCCCGAAGACGGCTTTGAAGGTAAAGGCCTCGCCGGCTTGCAGCTTTTAAAAATCCGGTCCGCGGTTACGGGTATCCCCTTTAAAGGGGGGATTACCCTGTTACCACGCAGGGACTTGGGGTAACTCACTTGAAATTACCGCGACGTTACCAGGTTACCGAACATATCACAAAGCCGCGCTGAGCAACGTTTTCGGCGTCACTCAAGCCGTGCGCGCGCAACGTTACCGCTGATTACCAACGCGGCTGAGGCGGTAACATTGCGGGCTAATCCGCCGGGGCGTCAGAGTTGCCGCTACCGGGGGCCAGCCACACGATGCCGCTGTCCTTGGGCGAGACGATCAGGCCCTGGTCGATGAGCGTTTTCTTGATCTTGTAAAACCGCGACTTCATGGACTTTTCGCTTGGCTTGCCATTACGACCGATGAAGACATTGCCGGTTTCGCAGGCTTGCCGCCACTCTGCGTCTGTAACAACACGTGCGCCATCCTGAGCGCCAAGATCCTCTGGCGGCCGAACGCCGTCCTTTTCTATAAGGTTGCACAAAAGCGCATAGGCTTGACGCGGCTGGGGTGTGAGGCGGGCAATTTTCGCATCAGGATCGGTTGTCGGCGCCTGCGGCTCAATGACCGTCGCGAACTCCGGTTCGCCGCTTTTATTGTTACCGAGGAAGACCGCTTTGATTTGGAACGCCAGGGGTTCGCTCTGCGGCGCGTCCTTCTGCTTGTCGATGCTGGCCGTATTGCTTTCAACCTTGAGCATCGTGTCGCATTTGGCCTTCAGCGAGCTATGCCCGCGGGCGCCGCTGCCACTGTTCTTGCCGGTGTGGTGGACCAACATGACGTGCGCGCCGGTCTCCGTCTGGATGCGGCGCACACGTTTGAGCAGAAGCCCCATATCCTTGCCGCTGTTCTCGTCGCCGCCAGCAAGCGCATCGGCCAGCGTGTCGATCACGATCAGGACAACGGGCTCGCGGGTTTCGTACTTTAATGCTTGCGATGCCTCGATCAGCCCGCGGGCATCGTCCGCACTCTCGAAGAGATTGACCGTTTCGGGATAAAGGGCAAGCGCGACATCGTCTTCTGGTATCTTGCCAGCTTTCCGATATTCGCGTTTAAACGCGATCAGCCGGTGCCGCACACCCACAACGCCCTCGCCGGTGGCGTAGATCACAGCGCCGGGGCGGACCTTTCGGCCAAACCACTCGCATCCGACGGCGATGCTCATGGCCAAATCGAGCGCCAGCATGCTCTTGCCGGAACCCGGCTGGCCGTAAAGGACAGAGAAGCTGTTCTCGCCGAGCAGTTTGTCGACGAGCCACAGGCCATCGAGCATGGGGCGGATGCCGCTGAGCAGGATCAGTGGTGTGCCGGGAATGCCGCGATCCTCGCCGCGTTCACGATGCCGGTCGCGCGTGCGTGCACAATCAAGCTCATGGCTCATGACCGGCCTCCCTGCGCTGAAGACCACGCAGTCGAGCCACCGGCGCCGTTGCTGCCATCGGGATCGTAACCAGGATCGCTGGTGCTGCGGCGCAGCCGCTGGTTCAGCCAGGCATCGAGGTCGGCGCGCCGGTAGCGCACTTGGCGGCCAAGCTTGAGAAACGGCGGCCCATCGCCGGTCAGGCGAAGTTTCGCCAGCCAGCTTGTCGACAGCCCGAGATAATTTGCCGCCTCGCGCGGATTCAGGATTGCAGCATGACCTTCCGTCATCTTATCCTCCAAATGTTAAAGAGTGATTCGAAAGGGAAGCTGTTGCGAGCAGCTTCCCTTTCATCCGAGCGGTCCCACAGCCTGTTGATTTCTCAAAATCTGCTTGACTGCGGTCGACACGTATCACGACGGTCGCGCGATTCGACACGGGTGACCAACCCACGCGCTGGAAGCGCGACGGAACTGGTTATGCGGCTGGTCTGGCTGTAAGCGTGTTCGGTCTCGAACGGCACCCCGTCGGCATGAGGTAGGGCACGGCTCTTGTCAGCCTTTCAGCGTCGTATCGCTGCGATCCCCGAAAACAGCGTGATCCGATCCTTGATGATCGAGCAGGGCGCTCAGCAATCGTTGGCCGTGAGCCGTGCCATGAACGCGCCCCAGGCCAGCAGCGCCTCGCGCCGGCGCGCACGGTATTGCTGGCGCTGGTAGACCGCCTTGATGCCCTGCTGGACGTGATTGAGGATGCGCTCGATCACGCCTTCATCGATGTCCAGCTGTTCGGCCATATGGGTTGCCACGCTGCGGCGGATATCGTGGTTGCGCCAGGCTTGCGGCGGTTCGCCGAGTGTCTCGGCCATCAGCCGGTCAAGCCGCGCCTTGGCTTTCGAGATGCCGCTGACCGGTGCATGGCCGGTGGTCGAGAACACATACGGACCGGACTGGCGTGGACAGACAGACAACACGTCAATGGCCTGCGGCGACAGATCGATCTCGTGCGCCGCGCCGGTCTTGGTGCCGCGGATCTTGTTGCCAGTCTCATCGAGAATTTCGCCCGGCAATATCCAGATGCCCTGATCGAGATCGAGTTCCGACCAGCGCATCCCGGCGACCTCGTTGAGCCGCTGGCCGGTCAGCAGCAGCATCTGCCAGAGCGGCCCGAACGGGTAGCCGATCCGATCGGCGCTGTGCCACAGCGCGGCAATCTCGGCAGGGCTCAGCACCCGGTCGCGGGCCTTCGGCGGCGCCGGCGCGCGCAGCCCGTCGCACGGATTGAGCTGGATCAGGTCGCGCTCCAGCGCCCAGCGGAACAGCGGGCGCAGCGCCGCGAACAACGCTCGTGCCGAAATCGGCGCGCGCGCCTTCACATCGTCGATGAGCCCCGCGATGTCGCTGCGGGTGATGCCATGGAGCGGCCTGTCGCCGAGCACCGGAATGGCGTCATGGGCGAGCAGACGGCGGGTCTCGTCCCACGACACCTTGCCCCGGCCTTCAGCGCTCAGATAGCGTTCAGCCGCTTCAGTGAAGGTGAGAGCGGTCTGCTGCGCTCTCTTGCGCTTGCGCTCCTCGGCCACATCCACGCCCTGAAGCATCTGGCCCCTGAGGCGCTCGGCCTCGCGCCGCGCCTGATCGGGGGTGAGATCGCCGAGCCGGCCCAGCGACATGCGCCTTGATTTCCCCTGCCGGCCACCAAGCTGATATTCGAAGAAGAAGCTGACCGCACCGGCGGGCGTGATCCGCGCGCCGAAACCCTTGAGCGCCTCGTCATAGAACATCACCGGCTTGCCGCGCGCTCTTGCGCTTTCTGCGGCCTGATGAAGCGCCCGCTTGCCGATCTGCCCGCGCATGAACCGCCCCTGTCGTGTAGGAACCGTGTAGGAACGGGCACGACATTAAGCGGAACAAACGAGAAACGCAAGATGGCTTGTTTGTTCGTAAGGCATTGATTTTATGCATTAAGCGGAATGATGCGGAACAGGTGGGAAACGGGTATTGGCTAACTCTTAATCAGTAGGTCGCGGGTTCGAGTCCTTGTGCGCCCACCAATCTCCGTGGAACCGGCGGAGCAAGCGTGAAGATCGTAACCCTCCCTGCCGTGACCAGCGGCGTTGCCGCGTCGCTACGCGTTATCGCTCCGCTTATAGTGTTCGCACCCTCACAGGATTCTCGGCCAAGTGTCGGATAGCTTGTAGCCCTCGGGCCACGGGTCGTCGGAGTCGAGCATTTCGGTGCGCGTACCGGTGATCCAGGCGCGGCCCGAGATTTCCGGGATGATGGCGGGCTTGCCGCCGGTCGTGGTGGTGTGCTCGGAAATGCGGCACTGGAATTCCGAGCCGATGAGCGAGCGCGCGAGGTATCGGTCGCCCACGGCCATCTCGCCACGCGCGTGCAGCACTGCCATGCGGGCGGAGCAGCCCGTGCCGGTCGGCGAGCGGTCGATCTTGCCCGGCTGGATGACGACGGCGTTCGCGCCGGTCAGCGCGCCTTTATCTCGCGTGAGCGGTCCGGCGAACTGGCAGAAGGAGACGTGATCCCAGCCCGGATTTTCACGATGCACGAAGCCGAGCTGTTCGTTGGCCGCGCGGGTGATCTTCATGCCCGCTTCCGCAAGATCGCGCGCCTCATCCGGCGTCAGCGCTAAGCCAAGCGCCGCCGCATCCGCGATCACGAAGCTGTCGCCGCCATAGGCGGTATCGACGGTGAGCGTACCGAGCCCCGCGACCTCGATCACCGCGCCCAGCTTGTCCGCAAAGCTCGGCACATTGCGCAGCGTGATCCGCTCAGCCTTGCCTGCGCGGCAGTGCGCCGTGACCTCGACCAGCCCACCCGGCGCTTCCAGCATCAGCCGCGTTTCCGGCTCGCTCATCGCGATGATGCCGGTGTCGAGCAGCACGGTCGCCACGCAGATCGCGTTTGAACCGGACATGGGTGGCGTGTCCTCCGGCTCCATGATGATGAAGCCCATCTGCGCGCGCGGGTCCTTCGGCGGCACCAGCAGGTTGATATGGCGGAAGACGCCGCCGCGCGGTTCGTGCAGCAGGAAGTGGCGCAGGCGCTGGTCCGCCGCGATGTGGCGCGACTGCGCCCACAGCGTCTCGCCCGGCGGTGGCGCGACCCCGCCGACGATCACGTCACCCACTTCGCCTTCGGCGTGGCAGCCGACGATATGGATGGCCTTGGCGCTGCGCATCAGGACACGTCCAGAACCGGCGGGCCGAAACTCGCGATCAACGGCGTTACGCCAAGGCCCGGCGCATCCGATGCGGTCATGCAGCCATCCACTCGCTGCGGCGCGCCTTCGGCGATATCGCGCGTGCCGTAGCTGTTGAAGTCCGTTGCCGAGAAGCTGAACGCCTCGGGCGTCGAGCGCGCCAGATGGGCGATCGCCGCCGTCACGATGTCACCGCCCCACGTATCCTCGATGGTCATGGGCGTTCCGCTTTCCACGCACAGATCGCGCATCAACCTCGCGCGGGTCAGCCCGCCGACCTTGGAGATTTTCAGGTTGATGATGTCCATGGCGTCATCCGCCAGCCCGCGCACCAGCATGTCCGGGCCGGTGATGACCTCGTCCAGCACGAAAGGCCGCGCGGTGCGCCGCCGGATCGACACGCACTCCTCATAGGTCTGGCAGGGCTGCTCGATATACACGTCCAGATCGGCGACCGCCGCGACGACGCGGGCGGCCTCGGCGCGGGTCCAGCCGGTGTTGGCGTCGGCGACCAGTACGTCGGCCGGCTCCAGCACGGCGCGGCAGGCGCGGATGCGTTCGATGTCGTCGTCAGCGTCGCCCCCCACCTTGAGCTGGAACTTGCGGTAGCCCTCCTTGCGGTAATCCGTGATGCTGCGGGCCATAGCCTCCGGTGCTTCCTGCGAGATCGCGCGGTAGAGCGCCACTGTGTCCTGCGCCGCGCCGCCCAGGAGCGTGTAGATAGGCATCCCGGCCTGCTTGCCGAGGATGTCCCAGCAGGCCACGTCGATGGGCGCCTTGACGTAGGGGTGCCCCGCCAGAGCGCTGTCCATCGCCCGGATGATGGCGCCCAGATTGGTGGGGTCGCGGCCGATCAGGGCCGGCGCGATTTCCGTCAGCCCGGCGCGCACGCCGCGCGCATAGGCGGGCAGATATGTCGCGCCGAGCGGGCAGCATTCGGCATATCCGATGATGCCAGCGTCGGTTTCGACCGCGACGACCGTGGAGTCGAACACCTCGACGAAATGGCCGTCCGACCAGGCGTAGCGGCCTTCCTTCAGCGGCAGGTCGAGCTGCCATGCCTTGATGGCGGTAATTTTCATCTCTGATCCCCAAAAAGGCGCCATGCCGCCCGTTGCTCATCATGCTGTTACTAGAGGTACGGCTTGCCCTGTCTCAGAATCTCTGCGGGCTAAAAGGCGTGAGACTGATCGGCGGTGCGTCCCCGCTCATCAGGTCGCGGACAAGCCGGCCCGTCGCCGCGCATTGCGTGAGGCCCAGATGGCCGTGCCCGAACGCATAGACGATGTGACGCGACGCGCGCGAGTGGCCGATCGCGGGCAGCGTATCCGGCAGGGAGGGCCGGAAACCCATCCACTGTTCGCCGCTGTCTGTTTTGAGTCCGGGCAGGAATTTCGCGGCCTTGTTGAGCATCGCGTCGGCACGCGCATAGTTCGGTTTGCGATCCAGCCCGCCCAGCTCGACCGCGCCGCCCACGCGGATGCCTGTGGCGAGCGGCGTGATGACGAAACCGTGCCCGCCGAAGATCAGCATCCGCTTCAGATCAAAAGCGCTCGGTGGCAGGGTGGTGTTATAACCCCGCTCGGTCTCCAGCGGGATGTGATCGCCTAGACCTGCGGCCAGCCGCTTCGACCAGGCCCCACCGGCGATCACCACGTTATTCGCGTGCAGGGATCGGCCGTCGCTCAGTTCGACCCTTGCGCCTTTCTCTTCGGGCCGCACCTGCGTCACCTCGCCCGGCAGGAATTTTCCGCCGCGCCCGAGCACGTGATCCGCCACCGCCGTCGCAAACTGGTAGGGCTCGCATACGGTCTGCCACGACGGCACGAAGGTCCCGGCGACAAAACGCGGTGATAGCCCGGGTTGCAACTCGGTGAGCCTTGAGCCGCGCACATGCTCGAAAGCGATGCCCGCGTCCTTCCGACGCCGCCACCCTGGCTGCGCGGCCTTGAACGCCGCCTCGCTCTCGTAGAGCTCCAGTGACCCGTCCGATCTCAGCATATGGCCAAGGCCGCAGGCCGAAATCATCGCCGCCATTTCCTCGCGCGCGAGATGCATCAGTTCTGCCTGTGCGCGGATGCTCGCTTCGATCTTGTCCGGCCAGCCCGCGCGCCAGAAGCGCACCAGCCACGGGAAAATGCGCGGGAAGTACCCAGCCGGGATGCTCAGCGGACCGAGCGGATCGAGCAGCCAGCGCGGCACCTTGCGCATCATCCCTGCTGTCGCCAGCGGCATGATGTCGGAGAACGCCAGACCTGCGGCGTTGCGCTCGCTGGCCTCCCGCGCGATACCCTTGCGGTCGACCAACGTGACGCCGCGCCCGGCTTCCTGCAGCTTTTGCGCGACCGCCAGCCCGATGATCCCCGCGCCCACGATGATGACATCATGCTTCGATCGTTGCGCCATACTCCGCGGGCTCACGCCGCCAATTGCGGGCGTGTCTCGATCGCGCGGCGCACGATCGCCTCGACCTCGGCGCGCTCGGCCCCGATCAGCGGCAGGCGCGGCGGGCGAACATGCTCGGCGCCCAGCCCGGTCATCCGGTTGGCCAGCTTGATGTACTGCACAAGCTTCACATCGGTATCGAGATGCAATAGCGGCATGAACCAGCGATAAAGCGCCAGCGCCTCTTCAAGCTTGCCGGCCTCTGCCAGCTTGAACAGCCGCACCGATTCATGCGGGAAGCAGTTCGCCATGCCCGCGACCCATCCGACCGCGCCGAACAAGACGTTTTCCAGCGCGAGATCATCGACACCGCAGAACAGCTTGTAGCGATCGCCGAGCCGGTTGATCATGTCGGTCATGCGCCGGCTGTCATGGCTGGATTCCTTCACCGCGACGATGTTCGCCTCGCTGGCCAGTTCGGCGAAATCCTCCGGGCTGAGATCAACCTTGTAGGACACGCGGTTGTTGTAGATCATGATGGGCAGATCGACTGCACGCGCCACGGCGCGGAAATGGGCGATCGCCTCGCGCGCGTCCTGCTCGTAGACCATGCAGGGCAGGACCATAAGCCCCTTGGCGCCGGCGTCCTTCATGCGCTGCGCGCTGTCGATCGCGAAGGCCGTAGTGTACTCCGCAACCCCTGCGAGGATCGGCACGCGTCCCGCTACTGCCTCCACCGCCGCTGAAACCACGGCGGCTTTCTCATCAAGCGTGAGCGAGTTGTTCTCGCCCAGCGTGCCAAGCATCACGAAGCCCTCGCAGCCCGCCTCCAGGCACTGCGTGACGTGCCGCTTGGTCGCGTCGAGATCGAGCGCACCGTCTTGTTTCATCTCGGTCATCAGGGCGGGCATGACGCCGTGCCAGTTCACGTCCATCTGTCTAGCCTTCCGCGTTGTCGCAGTTGTTCTTTCTCGCGAGGGGCGCGCCATCGTCCTGGCCGCGCTTGCCGCGCCACCCATGCTACTGTTCCAGATAGGCGCGCGCGATTGAAGTGTTCTCGCGCGGTGCGCCCAACGCCGCCAACTCATCTCCGCAAGACGTGGACTTTCAGCGCCGGCCTCTGTGGTCGCGTGGTTGAGCCGTGCGCGAAAAATGCTCGCTTGACGCCACCCAAAAGTTAAGTTTAGCTAAACTCAACTGTTCGCATGTGGGATATCTGACCCCTGCTGACAGTGGTAGCCCGACCCGCTGGCGCAAAAGCCGAACAGAAATGCGGGCGGCCGGAGGAAATGTTAAGGAGGACCCGATGAGGGCATGGAAAGTCGCCATTGCCGCTGCGGCAATGGTCGCAGGTAGTTATGCGCCTGCATCCGCACAGGACAAAGAACTCACCCTTTGCTGGGCCGCCTGGGACCCGGCGAATGCGCTCCAGCAGCTCGGAAAGGACTTCGAGCAGCAGACCGGCATCACGATGAATTATGAATTCGTCCCATGGACGAATTTCGCTGATCGCTTCCTGAACGAACTCAACTCCCGCGGCGATCTGTGCGATCTGATGATCGGCGATAGCCAGTGGCTGGGTATGGGCGCGGAGTTCGGCCATTATGTCAAATTGAACGATTTCTTCGAGCAGGAAGGCATCTCGATGGACGACTTCCTGCCAGCAGGCGTTTACAACTACGCCACATGGCCCAAGGGAAGCGAGAACTACTGGGCGCTGCCCGCCATGGGCGACGCTGTCGGCTATGTCTATCGCAAGGACTGGTTCGAGCGCGACGACCTCAAGCAGGCTTTCCAGGACGAATATGGTTATGAACTGGGCGTTCCCGAGACCTGGGACCAGTTGAAGGATGTCGCCGAATTCTTCCAGGGCCGCGAAATCGACGGCAAGACGCGCTACGGTATCGCGCTTTACACCGAGCGCGGCTCCGAAGGCATCACCATGGGCGTGACCAACGCGCTCTATTCCTGGGGCTTCCAGTATGATGACCCCGACAAATCGTACCACATGGATGGCTTCGTGAATTCACCGGAAGCCGTCGAGGGGCTCGAGTTCTATAAGGAGCTTTACGAGTGCTGCACGCCGCCGGGGCACTCTGACGCGTACATGGTCGCCAACCTCGATGCCTATAAGTCTGGCCAGGCGGCCATGCAGATGAACTTTTTCGCCTTCTTCCCAGGCATCGCGAAGGACAAGCAGGTCGGCGACGTGTCCGGGTTCTTCGTGAACCCGCGCCACAAGGAAGAAGCTTCCGTGCTTGGCGGGCAGGGCATTTCGGTCGTCAGCTATTCCGACAAGAAGGACTTGGCGCTCGAATACATCAAGTGGTTCGCGCAGCCGGACATCCAGAAGCGGTGGTGGGATCTGGGCGGTTATTCGGTCCACAACGCCGTGCTGGAAGACCCCGGCTTCAAGGACTCCACCCCCTTCGCCGGACAGTTCCTCGACGCGATGAGCAATGTCCGTGACTTCTGGCAGGAGCCGACGTACGCCGAGCTTCTGCAGGCCACGCAAAAGCGCGTTCACGACTATGTCGTGGCGGACAAAGGCACGGCCAAAGAGGCGCTGGACAAGCTGATCAAGGACTGGGAGTTCACCTTCGAGTCCGTGGGCAAACGCTGATACAGGCTTAGCATGGTGGCGAGCGGCGGCAACACGCTGCCGCTTGCTCCGCCACGCTGCGTAGCTTCGCGCAAGGCCAAGGCGTACAAAGGTATCCAGCATGTCAGAGATGGATCTTGGCGAGCGCCAGAGAACGCGCGCCGCATCTGTTGCGCGCGGCGCCGCCGGACGCCCGACGCTCGTCAAGGGCCTGTCGGATCGCACGCTGGCCTTCTGGTTCGTGCTGCCGACAGTGCTGCTGCTGCTCGCGATCAACATCTTCCCGCTGCTGTGGAACATATATCTCAGCTTCACGACCTATCGCGCCAACCGGCCCGGCATGCCGGTGCGCTGGATCGGCGACATGAACTACGAGCGCCTGCTCGGCAGCGAGGACGTGTGGGAATATCTCCAGCACACGGCGCACTTCGTCGGCTGGACAATGTTCATCCAGACGGTGCTCGGCTTCGCGCTAGCCTGGCTCATCAACAAGCAGTTCCGCGGCTCCGGCGCGCTGACCACGCTGATCACGCTGCCGATGATGCTGTCCCCGGCCGTTGTCGGCACCTTCTGGACGTACCTTTTCCAGCCGCAATCCGGCATCTTCAACTACATCGTCGGGTTCTTCACCGGCTCCAATGATTTCTCCATGATCGGCAACGCCGACCTCGCGCCGTGGGCGATCATCCTGGTCGACACGTGGATGTGGACCCCGTTCATCATGCTGATCTGCCTCGCGGGGCTACGCTCCGTGCCGCCTGATCTTTATGAAGCGGCAGAGATCGACGGCGCGTCGTCGTGGCGTCAGTTCTGGACCATCACTGTGCCGATGGTGCTGCCGTTCATCATGCTTGCCGTGCTGTTCCGCTCGATCGAGAATTTCAAGATGTTCGACATGGTGGTCGAACTGACCTCCGGCGGCCCCGGCTCGGCGACTGAACTCGCGAACATCAACCTCAAGCGCGAAGCCTTCGAGAAGTGGCGCACGGGCTATGCCGCCGCCTTCGCCGTCATCCTGTTCGTCACGGTTTTCGGTGCGGCGAATATCTACGTCAAAGTCTGGAACAAGGTGAAGCAGCGATGAGCGCGATGGCGACATCCGGCGCGCAATCCGGCGCGCAGGCGCACTCGATCGTGGCGCCGGGCACGTGGGTCAAGCGGCTGGCCGCGGCCCTCGTGATCATGTACGCGATGTTCGCGGTCGTGCCAATGGCGTGGATCATCCTGACCGGCTTCAAGTCGACGAACGACGCCATTGCCTATCCGCCGGAGGTCGTGTTCGAGCCGACGCTTGGGGGCTACGTCAACCTGTTCACGAGCCGGTCGCGCCAATCCGACGAATACATGGAAAGCCTGCCGCCGCCCCAGACGTGGTACGAGGAACTGGTGCGCGAGCAGAACATGGTCATTACCGGGCCGTCGCGCTTCGCCGACCGCTACATGAACTCGCTCATCATCGGCTTCGGGGCCACCTTCCTGTCGGTCTTTCTCGGCGCGCTCGCGGCTTATGCGTTCTCGCGGTTCCGCGTGCCGCTCAAGGACGATTTGATGTTCTTCATCCTGTCGACGCGAATGTTCCCGCCCGTGGCGATCGCCATTCCGGTCTATCTGATGTACCGCGAGCTGGGCCTGAACGACACGCATCTGGGCATGATCCTGCTCTACACGGCGGTGAATCTCAGCCTCTCGGTCTGGCTGCTGAAAGGGTTCATGGACGAGATCCCGCGCGAATATGAAGAAGCCGCGATGGTCGATGGCTACACGCGGCTGCAAGCGTTCTGGAAGGTGGTGATGCCCCAGGCGCGCGCCGGACTGGCCGCGACGGCGATCTTCACCTTCATCTTCTCATGGAACGAGTACAACTTCGCGATCCTGCTCACCAGCGGGCAGGCGCAGACCGCGCCGCCCTTCATCCCGCTCATCATCGGCGAGGGCGGTCTCGACTGGCCGGCAGTGGCCGGGGCGACGACGCTGTTTCTGCTGCCAGCGGTGATCGTGACGATCATCCTGCGCAAGCACCTGCTGGCGGGCATCACATTCGGAGCGGTCAGGCGATGAGCATGCAAGGTGAGCAACAAGGCACGCTGCGACGCTTCTTCCGGCGCGAGCCGTGGGAGCGGGTCATGATGGTGCTGATCGGGCTTGGCGTCGTCATGATGACTCAGCCGTTTTCGCTCTGGCTGTTCGGCCAGTCCTTCACCGTCATTCTGATTGGCACGATCGGTTACGTGATCGTCAGCCATTTTCCGGAGTAGGCGCGTCATGGCCGAAATCCGCATCGAAAACCTGCAAAAGCGCTTCGGCGATTTCGTTGCCGTGCGCAATTCCAGCTTCACGATCCATGATGGCGAGTTCTTCGTCATGCTGGGCCCGTCGGGCTGCGGCAAGACCACCACGCTGCGCATGATCGCCGGTCTGGAGATGCCCACCTGCGGGGATATCTACATCGACGGCGAGGACGTCACCTTCAAGCGCGGCGCGGACCGCGACATTGCCTTCGTGTTCCAGCTTTACGCGCTCTACCCCCACATGAACGTGCGCCGGAACATCTCGTTTCCGCTCAGGGTCAAGGGCGTGGCGCGCCGCGAAATCCGCCAGCGCGTCGAAGAGGTCGCGCGGATGCTGCGGATCGAGCATCTGCTCGACAAGAGCGTGGGCAACCTGCCCGCCGGTGACCGTCAGCGCGTCGCGCTGGGCCGCGCGATCATCCGGCGCGCGCGGGCCTTTCTCATGGATGAGCCGCTGGGCGCGCTGGACGCCGAGTTCCGCGACCTGATGTGCGAGGAGTTGCGCCTGCTCCACAACCGCATCGGCGCGACCACGGTTTACGTCACCCATGACCAGATCGAGGCGATGTCGATGGCCGATCGCATCTGCATCATGGACCAGGGCGAAATCCTGCAAATCGGCAAGCCGATGGAGGTCTATGACCGGCCCGCCACGCGGTTTGTCGCCAGCTTTATCGGCAGCCCGGCGATGAATTTCCTGGCCGCGCAGGGTGGCATTGCCCCTGGCGCACGCGAAATCCGGGTGAACGGCGCGACGATCGCGATCCCGCAGGCGCTGGAGAGCCTCGATGCGGCGGAGCCGGTTCTCGGGGCGCGCCCGGAGCATATCCGTATCGATGATGAAGGTCCGCTGCGCGGGCGTGTGTTCGCCGTGGAATACATGGGCGCGCGCCAACTGATCACTGTCGATACCGAAGCCGGGCGCGTGCGCGTTCGCGCGCCGAACACGGTGAAAGTCGCTGCGGGCGAGACCATCGGGCTGGCGTTCGATCCCGAACGGGTCGTTGTCTTTGATCCCCAAAGCGGCCGCGCACAGCACAGCGCCCTGTTCGAGGAGGCGTCGCATGGCTGAGGCCGCACTTCACGGCGTGACGAAGCGTTTCGGCGCGACGATCGCCGTGTCGCGAATGGACCTGCGCGTGGCCGACGGCGAATTTGTCGTGTTGCTCGGACCAACCGGCGCGGGCAAGACCACGACACTGCGCCTGTTCGCGGGGCTGGACGTGCCCGAGGACGGGCAGATCGAGATCGGCGGCGCGGACGTGACCCGGCTTGGACCGGCTGAGCGCGACGTTGCCTTCGTCTTCCAGCAGTACTCGCTTTATCCGCATTATTCGGTGTTCGACAACCTTGCCTTCCCGCTGCGCGCGCCGGGCCGCCGCACGCCGCCCGAGACGATCAACAAGCGCGTGCGCGAAATCGCGGAGATGCTGCGCATTGGCTCCAAGCTGAACAACCGCGCCACCGAGCTGTCCGGCGGGGAGATGCAGCGCGTGTCGATCGGCCGGGCGCTGGTGCGCGAGCCGAACTTGTTCCTGATGGACGAGCCGCTGTCCTCGCTCGACGCCAAGCTGCGCGAGGATTTGCGCGTGGAACTGAAGCGCATTCAGCGCGAGGTTGGCGCTACGATCGTCTATGTCACGCATGACCAACTCGAAGCGATGACGCTCGCCGACCGCGTCGGCGTGTTGAACGAAGGCAGCCTCGTGCAGGTCGACGCGCCGCGCGAGATCTATGAGCGGCCGTCCAATATCTATGCCGCCCAGCGTCTCGGCAGTCCGCCGATCAACCTGTTGCCGCCCCAGCTTCTCGGCATCAACAATCTTCCCGAAAGCACGCAAACGCTCGGCGTCCGTCCAGAGGATGTCGTGTTGGCGGCTTCCGGCTTGCCTGGCACGGTCTTGACTGTCGAGCATCTGGGCGTCGAGTCAATCGCGCTTGTCGATATTGGCGGCCAGTCGGTTCACGCCTTGCTCGGCGCGAGAACCCGTGTCCAGGAGGGCGAGACGGTTAGCGTGTCAGTCCAGCGCGCGGCCGTCATGTGTTTCGATGCGAGCGGGCAGCGGATCGCGGGCGGCGCAGCGCAAGACGAGACCGCGGGGCAGGCCGCGCAACCACGGCAACTCACGCCGGAGCAATCCACATGAGCGAAGACCTGATGCGGCGCCTGATCGCCCGATGTCACGCGGCGATTGCCGATCACGCCGATGAACTCACCGCGCTCGACCAGGCGGTCGGCGATGGCGACCACGGATTCAACATGGTGCGCGGCTTCACGGCCATGGCGGAGGCCAGCGACGATATTGCCGCGCTTGCCCCCGGCGAGGCGCTGAAAAAGGCCGGAACGGTGCTGGTCATGAAGGTCGGCGGCGCATCCGGCCCTCTTTATGGCTCGCTGCTGATGGGCATGGGCAAGTCCGCGCCGGATGACGCGCTCGATCGCGCGGCGATCGTCGCCATGCTTGCCTCCGGGGTTGATGCGGTCAAGGCGCGCGGCAAGTCCGATACCGGCGCGAAGACCATGCTCGATGTGCTGGTGCCCGTGCAGGATGCGCTGGCGGGCGGCGGCGGCATCGCGGAAGCCCGCGCGGCGGCGGATGCGGGTTTGGCCGCGACCAAGGACATGCAGGCCACGAAGGGCCGCGCGTCGTTCCTCGGCGAACGCTCGATCGGCCACCTTGATCCCGGCGCGCGCTCCTCGGCTCTGCTGGTCCACGCGGTCTGCGACGTATTGGAGGAAACATGAGCGAGACGGTCTCCATCGTGATCGTGTCCCACAGCGCGGATGTTGCCAAGGGCACGGCGGACATGGTGCGCCAGATGGTCGGTGAAGACGTGCGTGTGGCATTTTGCGGCGGCAACCCGGACGGCGGGCTTGGCACGAATGTTGAAGCCATCATCAACGCCATCGAGTCGGTGTATTCGCCCAAGGGCGTCGCGGTGCTGGTCGATCTGGGCGGTGCGGAAACCAATAGTGAAATGGCCATCGAGATGCTGCCCGACGAGCGCGGCACGCAGGTGCGCATTTGCGATGCACCTGTGGTGGAAGGCGCCGTCATGGCCGCCACCGAAGCGGCGAGCGGGGCGTCGCTTGATGCGGTGCGCGCCACAGCGGAGGATATTTGACGCATGAATGAGCCGGCGCGTGATGATGATTGGATCGTCGGGGAAGCGGTGATCCAGGATCCGACGGGTCTGCACGCGCGCCCGGCGGTGAGGCTGACGAAACTGGCCAAGACATTTGGCTCCACCATCGAAATTCGCGCCCACAGCGGTGAGCGCTGGACGAATGCGAAATCGCCCAACGCGGTCATGAAACTCAAGGCGGCGCATGGCGAGGCGCTTCATGTCCGTGCCGCCGGCGAAGATGCAAGGACAGCAGTTGATGCGTTGGTTGCGCTCGTTGACCGGGACTTCCATGACTGAGCCCGACGAGGAACGCGTGTTCCACGGCATCGGGGTCTCCGGCGGTGTGGTCATCGGCCCGCTGTGCAGGATTGAAGGCGCCGCGCAGGCCCGGCGTAATTTCACGAGCATGGACGAGGAAACGCGGGTGTTCCGCGAAGCGCTCGGCACGGCCAGCGAACAGCTCGAATCCCTGATCGCGACGCAGGACCAACTGGCGGGCGATATTCTGGAATTTCAGCTTGCGCTGCTCGATGACGACGAGATGCTTGCGCCCGTACACGAGGCGATTGCCAGCGGGATGCCGTGTGATGCGGCATGGTCCGCGACGCTCGACACCGAGATCAATGCATACAGGACATCCGGCGAGGATACGCTGGCCGCGCGGGCTGATGACCTGGCGGATTTGCGCGACCGGGTGCTGCGCGTGATGTCGGGCGCGGCGCAGGGCGAAGAGAACATTCCGGACGGCGCGGTAATCGTCGCCGAGGATCTTACCCCGTCGCGGTTCCTCGATTTGCCGTGGGACCGGATTGGCGGAGCGGTCACGCGCGGCGGCAGCCCCGTGAGCCATGTTTCGATCCTGGCGCGGGCGCGCGGGGTCAGTTTCATGGTCGGCGTGGAGGCCGATTCCGCATCGCTCAACGATGGGTTGTCGGCGATACTGGACGCGGACGCCGGCACGCTGAGCACATGCCCGCGCGCGCAAACCCTTGCCGCGGCGCGCGAGCGCATCACGGCCCAGGGCGAAGAGCGGGCGCGGATGGCCGCCTTGCTGCATAGCCAGGCGCGAACCGCGCAAGGCGAGGCCGTGGATGTCCTCGTGAACATCGACGAGCCCGATCGCCTGGATGCCATTGCGCCAGAGCACTGCGACGGTGTCGGCCTCACCCGCACGGAGTTCCTGTTCACCGGTGAGCGCCTGCCCGACGAAGACCAGCAATACGCGTTTTACAAGCGTCTGATCGGCTGGGCGGGCGGACGCCCCGTCACGATACGCACCCTCGATGCCGGCGGCGACAAGCCGATTGCGGGGCTGACGCGCGCGGGCGAGGCCAACCCGTTTCTCGGCGTGCGCGGCATCAGGTTATCGCTGGCCCAGCCCGAGATTTTCCGGGTTCAGCTTCGCGCACTGGCGCGTGCGGCCGCGCTCGGGCCGCTCAACGTCATGCTGCCGATGGTGACGGTGCCGGACGAGATGACCAGGGCGCGCGACATGCTTGCGGAGGAGGTGGCGGCGCTGGAGCGGTCAGGCGTGCCCTGCGCCATGCCGCGCGTCGGGATGATGGTCGAGGTTCCCGCGGCGGCGCTCACGGCGGCGGATTTTAACGCGGATTTCTATTCGATTGGCTCCAATGACCTGATCCAGTATGCAACGGCCTGTGCGCGTGACAGCGCTCCGCTCGCCAGGCTGGCCGATCCGCTGAACCCGGCGGTGATCGAGTTGATCACGCGCACGGTCGATGCGGCCAGGACGCGCGGCGCCAGCGTGAGCTTGTGCGGCGACATGGCGTCCACGCCGCAGCTTATCGCACCGCTGCTGGATACGGGGCTGCGCGCGCTCAGTTGCGCGCCGGCGCAGATTGGTCCGGTGAAGCTGGCGATCAGCCGCTACACCGGCGAGACTTCGGAGTGATGCGGGTATGGCGGACGGCTCATCCGGCGCGCACGATGCGATCGCGGAATACAAGGCACTGCTGCGCGAGTACATCGATCGGCGGCCATCGGGAACCCGGCGCAAGCTCGCCGAGGCGTTCGGCACGCACAAGAGCTTCATCTCGCAGATCATCAACCCGAACTACCGCGTGCCGCTGCCCGCGCAGCATATCCCGGCGCTGTTTCGCGTGTGCCACCTCAACGCGCACGAGCAGCGTGCCTTCATGGAGGTTTATGCGCGCGCGCACCCCGGCCAATACGGCGCGATCGAGGACCTCGCCTCGCTGGAGGAGGACGTGCTTCGCATTCCGCTGCCAGAATTCAGCGATCCCGGGCATCGCGAGCAGGTGGAGCAACTTATCAAGGAATTTGCCGAGCGGGTGATCGCGCTTTTGCGCGACGCTGAGAAGACCTGAGCGATGACGGGCGCGAAGATGCCCGGCCGATAAATCGAATCAAGGAGGAGCGCCATGAAAAAGCTGATGAATGACGTTGGTGATGTCCTGAAGGAGAGCCTGCGCGGGTTCGGTGCCGCACACAGCGACCTCGTGTCCGTGAGCCTTGAGCCGATGTACGTGACGCGCAAGGGCGGGGCGACGCCGGGCAAGGTGGCGGTCGTCTCGGGCGGCGGTTCGGGCCACGAGCCGCTCCATGCGGGTTTCGTCGGCCACGGAATGCTGGATGCCGCCTGTCCCGGCCAGATCTTCACATCGCCGACCCCTGACCAGGTGCTCGCGGCCACGCAAGCGGTCAACGGTGGTGCGGGCGTGCTGTTCATCGTCAAGAACTATTCGGGCGATGTCATGAATTTCGAGATGGCCGGCGAGATAATTGACGGGCCAGCCGAGACCGTTCTGACCAACGACGACGTGGCTGTTGAAAGCTCGCTGCACAGCCAGGGACGGCGCGGCGTCGCGGCCACGGTGGCCATCGAGAAGATGGTGGGCGCTGCCGCCGAAAAAGGGGCGGACCTTGCCGCGTGCAAGACGCTGGGCGAGCGGATCAACGCGGCATCGGGCACCATGGGCGTTGCGCTGACGAGTTGCACGGTCCCAGAGGCCGGCAAGCCGACCTTCGAGCTTGGCGAGGGCGAGATGGAAATCGGCATTGGCATTCACGGCGAGTCGGGGCGTCGCCGCGTGCCGATGATGAGCGCTGATGCGATTGCGAGCGAGGTCGTCGGTGCGATCTGCGAGGACATCAAGCCGGGACCGGGTGAAGAGGTCTTGCTGCTTGTGAACGGCATGGGCGGCACGCCGCTTCTGGAACTCTACGGCATGTACGATGCGGCGGCGCGGGAATGCGACAAGCGCGGCCTGCGGATCGGGCGCAGCCTTGTCGGCAACTATTGCACTTCGCTGGAAATGGCCGGGTGTTCGCTGACGCTGACCAAGCTCGACGACGAGATGAAGGCGATGTGGGATGCGCCGGTGCATACCGCGGCGATGCGGCGGGGCATGTAGCGCGCCGAAAGCATTGACGCCGGCTCGGGCGGTTAGGTGCTGGGGCGCTTTCAGCGCAGGTGAGATATCGCCGCGATAAGTGCCAGCCAGCCGCCCACCTCGGCGATCTGCTGTGCCGCGCCGAGAACACCCCCGGTCTGCCCGCCGATCTGCCGCCATGCGAGGATCGCGACCGCTGCCGCGCCGAGAGCAACGCCAAGGGCAGCGGCGGCAGCAGCGGGCCAGCCCAGCGGCGCAATCGCCAGCGCACCAAGCGCCAGCCCTGTCACAACGCGCCAGCGCGTCGGCGCGCCCGCCATTTGGCCCAGCCCGTCGGCGCGGGCGGGCGGCAGCGCCGCCATGACGCTTTGCATAGCGGCGCGGCTTGCCGCCGCCATTGCGATGAATGCCAGAAGGGCCATTCCCACGCTGGGGATTTGCGCGATCGACCCCGCGCGCAGCGCGAGCGTGAGGATCAGCGCGAGCACACCGTAGCTGCCGATTGCGCTGTCACGCATGATCTCCAGCTTGCGCGCATGATCACGGCCGCCGCCAAACCCGTCGGCGACATCGGCGAGGCCGTCCTCGTGCAGCGCGCCGG
>CAYFVF010000009.1:0-2898 GCA_964346335.1 uncultured Hyphomicrobiaceae bacterium | reverse complement strand
CCGCCGCCAAACCCGTCGGCGACATCGGCGAGGCCGTCCTCGTGCAGCGCGCCGGTGAGTATCGCGCCGGCGGTGACTGCGAGAAGGGCGCAGATTAGAGGCGGCAAGCTCAACAGCGTGGCGCCCGCGAAGGCAAGCCAACTCGCCGCGCCGACGAGAACGCCGCACAGCGGAAACGCCCAGCTTGCCGCGCCGATGCCTGGCGCTGGCCCGTCGCCAAGCCTCAGCGGCACGCGCGTCAGGAAGACGACCGCAACCCGCGCCTCCGCCAGCCGCCGCGCCGCCGCGCTCATCCGCCACTCACGCCGGCTTCGTCGAAGGTCGCCATGCCGTTATGGCAGGCGAGCGCCGCGCGCACCACGCCCAGCGCCAGCGCCGCGCCGGTGCCTTCGCCAAGGCGCATATCGACGTCCAGCACCGGGCGCTTGCCGATCATCTGCAGCAAGCGGCGGTGGCCCGGCTCCGCGCTGACATGGCCGATCAGGGCGTGATCGAGAAAGCGCTCATCGACCGCGTGAAGCACTGCCGCGGCGGCGGTACAGATAAAGCCGTCCAGCAGGACCGGGATCCGCAGAGAGCGCGCGGCGAGAACGGCCCCGCAAATCGCGGCCTGCTCGCGCCCGCCCAGCGCGGCGAGCAGGCGCGGCGGGTCGTTCGCGCCGTGCCGCGCGACGCCCGCTGAGACAGCGGCGGTTTTGCGCGCGCGGCACGCATCATCAGCGCCCGCGCCGGGCCCGACCCAGTCACCCGCTGCCCCGCCGAATAGCGCGCAGGCCAGCGCCGCCGCGACCGTGGAGTTGCCGATGCCCATTTCGCCGAGGACGAGAATGTCCGCGTCCGGTGCGACCGCCTCCGCGCCACGATTGATGGCCTCGCAGCATTCATCCGCGCTCATCGCTGGAGCTGTCGTGAAGTCATCGGTCGGGCGCTCCAGGTCAAGAGCGATAACAGACAAATCCGCGCCGTAAAGCGTGCAAAGCTGGTTGATCGCCGCGCCGCCTGCTTGGAAGTTGGCAACCATCTGCGCCGTCACGGCCTGCGGGAACGGGTTGACGCCCTGCGCGCAGACGCCGTGATTGCCCACGAAGACGAGCGCTTGCGCACTCTCCGCGCGCGGATACGCCGTGCCCTGCCAGCCCGCCATGAACACGGCGAGGTCTTCAAGAAGGCCCAGCGAGCCGGGCGGCTTGGTGAGCGTATCCTGGCGCGCGCGCGCAGCCCGGGCGGCGGCGGCGTCGCTGCGGGGCAGGTTGGCGGCAAGCGCGGCTATGTCGTCAACGCTCGCGATTCTAAATGCCGACGTCATGCGGCTTCACCTTTATCGGGATGCCGGAGACGCTCAGGTAGACGTCATCGACGGCTTCGGCGATCATCTGGTTGAGTACACCTGCGGCGTCGCGGTAGGCGCGGGCCAGCGCGTTTTCGGGCACGATGCCGCTGCCGACCTCGTTGGTGACGATCACAACCGGCGCGGCCTGGCGCGGGATCGCGGCGGCAAGCGCTCGCGCTTCCGCCTGCCAGTCGCGCTCGGCGAACATCAGGTTGCTGAGCCAGAGCGTCAGGCAGTCGACAAGGCGCGGGGCAAAGTCCGTCGCCTCCAGCGCGGCGACCAGATCGAGCGGCGCTTCGCGGGTGGTCCAACCCTCGCCGCGCCGCGCCTGGTGCGCCTCGATGCGCTTGGCCATCTCGCTATCACGCGCCTCGGCCGTCGCGATATAAACCGGCCGTTCGCCGAGCGCCAGCGTGAGCCGTTCTGCAAACGCGCTCTTGCCCGATCGCGCGCCGCCCGTCACGAGTATCGACTTCGACATGGTTTCATGACAAAGCAGAATTCGCGCAGAAAGGGAAGATCGCGGGGTGATTGAAACGTCGCAGCCGGGCCTGTTGTTGATCCGCCATGCGCCCTCCGAGGCCGGAGGGCGCTTGTGCGGGCGCGTTGATGTGCCCGCGCGGATCGATGGCGAGCCCGGGATCGCGGCGCTACGGGCGTTGCTGAGCGGGGTCGAGCGGCGTGTGAGCAGCCCGGCGCGGCGGTGCCTGGAGACGTCGGCGGCGCTGTGGCCCGATGGTCCGTCGGCAGGCGAGGACGCGCGCCTGTGGGAACAGGACTTCGGCGAATGGGACGGCAAGCGCTACGCGGACATCCCTGATCTCGGGCCGCTGCCGCGTGAACAGCTCGCCGTGCACCGCCCGCCGGGCGGGGAGAGTTTCGATGATTTGGTGCGCCGGGCAGCGCCCGCGCTTTGTCAGATCGCGGAACAGCACGCTGATGCGCCCGTCGCCGTCGTCGCCCATGCCGGCACGGTGCGCGCGGGCCTGAGCCTCGCGCTGGGGACGCCCGCACAGGCGCTGGCGTTCGAGATCGCCCCGCTGTCGGTTACGCACCTGCGGCTGCTGGGTAACGGCGACTTCAGCATTGCCTGCACGAACTGGCGACCGGCATGACGATGGCCGCCGGAATGCTTGTCGCGCTCGCGCTCGATGCGCTGGTCGGCTGGCCGGACCGCCTTTATGCACGCATCGGGCACCCTGTGACATGGCTCGGCGCGCTGATCGACGCGCTGGATGCGCGGCTCAACCGCGAGGACCAGCGCGCGGAGACGCGGCGGCTGGCCGGGGCCGGCGTTACCATCGGAATCACGGCGCTGACCGTTCTCCTTGGCGCGGCCCTGCAAGCGCTCGCGCCCGAGGGCGGGGCGACGGTGCTGCTTGTCGGCGTGCTGGCCTGGCCGCTAGTGGCTGCGCGGTCCATGTACGACCACGCCACCGACGTCGCCCGCCCGCTAGCGGAGGATGATATCGATGCCGCACGCAAGGCCGTGTCGCTGATCGTCGGTCGCGATCCGAACCAGCTCGACGCCGCGGGGATCCGCCGGAGCACGCTGGAAAGCCTCGCGG
>CAYFVF010000008.1:0-24013 GCA_964346335.1 uncultured Hyphomicrobiaceae bacterium | reverse complement strand
GGTGCCGTATAAACAAAAAAAGCGGAAAAACACGATATGCCTTCAGATCGCGGTCAAAACCTGCAAGACACGTTTCTCAATAACGTCCGAAAGAACAAGGTCCCCCTCACCGTCTTTCTGATCAATGGGGTCAAGCTGCAAGGGATTGTGACATGGTTCGACAATTTTTGCGTGCTGTTGCGCCGTGACGGCCACTCGCAACTGGTCTACAAACATGCCATATCCACAATAATGCCATCGCAGCCAATTCAACTGAGCGATAACGAAGAGAAAGAGTGACCACGAAGCCCAGAACCACAGCCGACACGCATGCCGGGAATGGCCGCCGCCGCGGGCGCGTCAGCCCGGTGTCAACCCGCAAGGCCCGCACCCATGCGATCGTTGTCGCGCCCGCGTTCAAGCGGGTCCGCGCCCCGGAGCGCTCGACCGACCCCGAAGCGCGCCTGCGCGAGGCAGGAGGGCTGGCCCGCGCGATCGGGCTTGACATTGCCCGCGATATGGTCGTGCCAGTAGCCAAGCCGCGGCCCGACACGCTGCTGAGCGGCGGCAAACTGGCGGAAATACGCGATCTGATAGCCTCGTCCGGCGCGCAAGTCGCCATCGTTGATCATCCGCTATCGCCCGTGCAGCAGCGCAACCTTGAGCGCGAGTGGAACGCCAAGGTGCTCGATCGCACCGGCTTGATCCTCGAAATCTTCGGCGAGCGCGCCCAGACGAAAGAAGGCCGGCTTCAGGTTGAACTTGCGCATCTGAGCTATCAAAAGTCTCGGCTCGTGCGGTCGTGGACCCACCTTGAGCGCCAGCGCGGTGGCCGTGGCTTCATGGGTGGTCCGGGCGAGCGCCAGATTGAAGCGGACCGCCGGCAAATCCAGGGGCGTATCGACGTGATCCGTCGCAAGCTGGCCGATGTGCGCCGCACCCGCGGGCTGCACCGCGAAGGACGGCGGAGAGGCGCTCATCCTGTCGTGGCCCTCGTGGGATATACTAACGCTGGCAAGTCAACGCTGTTCAACCGGCTGACAGGCGAGACCGTGGCGGCCAAGGACCAGCTTTTCGCCACGCTCGACCCGACCATGCGCGCGATCAAGCTCCCGGACGGGCGCGGCGCAATCCTGTCGGATACGGTTGGCTTCATCGCTGATCTGCCAACGACGCTCGTTGCGGCATTTCGAGCCACGCTTGAAGAGGTGATCGAGGCGGATGTCATTCTGCATGTCCGCGACATCGCTGCTGAGCACACCGAGACGCAGAAGCAAGATGTCGAGGCCGTGCTGCAAGAACTCGGCGTCGATCCGGCGGCCGCGCCCGGGCGGATCGTGGAGGTCTGGAACAAGGCCGATCTGGTCAGCGAAGATGCGCACGCCGCGCTTGCCAACAAGGCTGGCCGTGACGACACAGCGCCGGTGATTGTATCCGCCCACACGGGCGAGGGGATACCGGCGCTTCTTGAGCGGCTGGCTGCGCAACTCGATCCCGCTGAGCACGTAACCGATGGACCGGTAGCGGTCGCGCAATAAGGCCGGGGGCTTCAGCTCTCGCTGCGCTCGGCTTGCTTCGCCGCGCGCCATAGCGCCTCAAGCTCATCCATGGAGGCATCGCTCACGTGCCGACCATCGGCATGAAGGTATGCTTCCATATACTTGAAACGGCGCGTGAATTTGCGCTGTGCCCCGCGCATGGCGGCTTCGGGATCCTGCTTGGCGAAATCTGCCAGGCGAACGACCGTAAACAGCACATCGCCCAGTTCGTCGGCGATACGTTCCGGCGGCTCCCCGCCCGCGATCTCGGCTTCCAGTTCATCCAGTTCTTCGCGGACCTTGGCGAACAGTGACGCCGTATCCGGCCAGTCGAAACCCACGCGCGCCGCCTTGCGGTGCATTTTCCACGCGCGGGTGAGGCCGGGCAGGGCGAGTGGTACATCGTCGAGCGCGCTCTCAGGATTCGCGCGCCCCTTGGCGGCGCGTTCACGCTGCTTCATTTCTTCCCATATTCCGCCAACGTCTTCAATGTTGCTTGCGCTATGGTCCCCGAAAACATGTGGGTGTCGGTGGATCATCTTGTCGGCGACGGCTTTTGCCACATCATCGAAATTGAACGCGCCGCGCTCCTCGGCCATGCGCGCGTGATAAACGACCTGGAAGAGCAGATCCCCCAACTCATCGCGCAGTTCGTCCATGTCATCGCCCGCGATGGCTTCGGCTACCTCGTAGGCTTCCTCGATGGTGTAAGGCGCGATGGTCTCGAATGTCTGTTCGAGGTCCCACGGGCAGCCGGATTCGCGATCCCGGAGCGCCGCCATCACGTCGCGGAGCCGGTCGATTGGCGCGCGCTCGTCGGGCTTGTCATCATCGCGGGGCATTCGCCGTTCCATTGGTGAGTGCGCCAACCGCTTGAGTTAACGAGACGTTTCCGGCTGTCCCGCGATTCGCATAAGACACATTATGGAAAATTTCACCACGGCGGGCGATTTCGCTATCGCCGCGCCTCCTGGGTGATCATGCGCTCCAGCAGACGCACACCAAAGCCCGCGCCCCAGCTCCGGTTGATATCCGTCGACGGCGCGGAAAACGCGGTGCCGGCAATGTCGATATGCGCCCAGGACACGTCATCCTGAACGAAGCGCTGCAGGAACTGCGCCGCCGTGATCGAGCCGGCCCAGCGTCCGCCGATGTTCTTCATGTCGGCGACCTTGGAGTCGATCAGCTGGTCATACTTCCTGGATAACGGCATCCGCCAGACCTTTTCGTCGGTCTGGGCTCCCGCCTGCACCAGCGCATCGCAAAGGGCGTCGTCATTCGCGTAAAGCCCCGCGTATTCGTGGCCAAGCGCGACAATGATCGCCCCTGTGAGCGTTGCGAGCGTCACGATACGCTTGGGCTGCCACGTTTCCTGCGCATACCACATGGCGTCCGCCAGCACCATGCGCCCTTCCGCATCCGTGTTAAGGACCTCGATGGTCTGGCCGGACATGCTTGTGACGATATCGCTTGGCCGCGCGGCGGTCCCGCTGACCATGTTCTCCGTCAGGCCCAGGACGCCGACCACGTCGACCGGCGCCTTCTGCTTGGCGAGCGCCAGGACCAGCCCGGCAACGCAGGCCGCGCCGCCCATGTCGCCCTTCATTTCCTCCATGCCTGATGCGGGCTTCATGGAAACGCCGCCGGTATCGAAGCACACACCCTTGCCGATAAAGGTTGTCGGCGGCGCGTCCGGCGCGCCCTCGCCGCGCCAGCGAAGAGTGACCAGCCGGCTTGGCCGCGCGCTCCCCTGCCCCACGGCCAGGAGTGCACCCATCCCGAGTTCGCGCATGCGCTCTTCATCGAGCACGTCGACTTCGACGCCATAATCCGCAAAGCCGCGCACCTGCGCTGCGAAATCGTCCGGGCCCAGCGCGTTCGGCGGCTCATTGACCAGGTCGCGCGCGAGATAGACCCCTTCGGCGACCGCACGCAGGGGCGCGAACGCGGCTTCGGCGGCCTCCGGCGCGTCGCAATGGATTGTCACGCGCGATAAAAATGTATCTTCGTGGTCTTCCTCGCCATCATCTTTCTGCTTTTTCTTCTTGGTTTTATACTTCGTGAATTCATATCCCCGCAGAAGAATGCCCAACGCGACAGCGCTGGCATGTTCGCCCTCCAACGTGCTGCCATCGCTGGCTTCGAGCCACAGGTCCGCGCGCTCTACGTGTGGGTCAATCTTGCCGCGCGTGAACCCGCCGAGGTCGATCCATGCCTGGGACGGCGCCGCGTCGATCCCGCCGAGACCGATCACGATGAGTCGGTCGACCGACTCGATACCGGCGGGGGCCAGCAGGCTGATGGCGGTCTTCGCCTTGCCCTTGAACTTGGAAATGCTGCACGCGCGGGTCAGTGCGCCGGCCGCGCTGTGGTCCAGTTTGGCCGCTGTTGGCGCGAGTTGGGCATCGTCGCCCGCGGTGACGATCACCGTTCCGCTAGGCTGCTCCTCGCGCGAGGCAAACACGATTTCCGGGCTAGACACGTTTTTCAGCTCCATCATTACAGCACGCGGCGGCGCCTCGGGGGCGCGCCGATGTTTGTGAGATTGGCCGTCGGCGGACGGTTGCCCGTGCGGCCATGAAGGTTGCTCGAAGTAAATCTTGATTTGAGAGGTGATGCAACCGCAAGCGGCGGGCGACAGGCCAGCTCGCGCCGAAAAACCGCCATGTTGGCGTGGTCGTTCCACAATCAGCAAGCGCGGCGATTCCGCGCGCGCCCCGCCAGCAAGGCCGCATCGCGAACATGGACACGATCAGCCGCTATATTTTCAAACAGACGGTCACGGCACTGCTGATGATCCTGTTCACCCTCACGCTGATCGTGTGGATGACCACGGCGCTGCGCGAGATCGACGTGATGACCGATCAGGGACAGGGTTTCCTGATCTTTCTGCAGATTACGCTGCTCGCGCTGCCCAATCTTGTCACCATCGTTGCCCCGGTCGCCCTGCTGATCTCCACGATCCACATCCTCAACCGGCTGAACAACGACAGCGGCATCATCATCATGACGGCGGCCGGCGCGACGATCTGGCGGGTAATGCGCCCTTTCCTGCTGCTGGGTGTGCTGGTCTGGGGGTTCGTCCTGTTTTCCAACGCCTATCTCAGCCCGCAGAGCCTGCGGACGCTGCGCGATTATATCGTCGAGGTGCGCACGGACCTGATCTCGCAGGTGATTCAGCCGGGCAACTTCATTTCTCCCGAGGATGGCCTGACCTTCCATATCCGTGACCGCGAGGCAGACGGGACACTGCGCGGGCTGATGGTCAATGACGCGCGCGGCAAGGACCAGACCATCACCTACCTCGCCGACCGCGGACAGGTGCTCCAGCGCGACGGCGGCGCATTCCTGGTCATGCGCGGGGGCCACATTCAGCGGGTCGATGGGGGCCGAGATGACATCCAGATCATCGCGTTCGACAGCTATGTCTTCGACATTTCCGAGCTGGGGCCGGAGAGTTCGGAGCCGAGCTACAAGCCCAAGGAGCGCTTCCTCACCGAGTTGATGAGCCCCGACCCGGAGGATCCGCGGTTTCAACGCGATCCCGGCGAGTTCCGGTCCGAACTGCATGACCGGCTGGCCAATCCGCTTTACGCCATAGCGTTCGTGTTGATCGCGGTCGCCATGCTCGGATATGCGCGCACGAACCGCCAGGGCGGGGGTCAGGGCGTGGCGCTCGCCTTCATCACCTGCGTGGTGGTGCGAGGCGCCGGGCTTGCCGTGACAAACATGGCAGCCAAACATGCATGGGCCGTCGCCCTGATCTACGCGATACCTGTTTGCGCCATCCTTGGCGCGCTCATCCTCGCCCATCGCAACATGCGCCCGCACACCGTGCGCACCATCAATATCAGCTTGCCCGACTGGCTGCGCGAACCACCATGGCGATGGCTTGCGCGCCGGCGCGCGGCCGGGACCTGAGCGCCGCGGAACGATTGGAGACCGCCCGATGGGCACGTTGGGATACTACATGGCCAAGCGCTTCGCCATTTCGATTATTGGCGTTTTTTCTGTATGCTTGGCACTCATCTTCTTTATCGACTTTCTCGAGATCTTGCGCGAGGCCAGCGAACGCGAGGGCGTATCCATGGCGTCGGTCGTCGCGATCACGCTGCTGCGCGTGCCAAAATTCGCGGAGCTCGCCCTGCCCTTCGCCGTCCTGATCGGTTCGATCGCCGCGTTCATGGGGCTCAGCCGCACCTCGGAGCTGACGGTAGTGCGCGCGGCCGGGATCTCAGCATGGCAGTTCTTGCGCCCGGCGCTTGTCGTGGCGCTCGCGCTCGGCGTGTTATCGACCGTTGCCTACAATCCGCTCGCGGCCTGGGCCAAGGCGTCGGCTGAGCGCCTCATTGCCGATGTGATGGGCGAGGGAACCAAGTCGCTGCTGCGTGAAAACAGGCCCGCCTGGTTGCGCCAGAACGGCGCGGATGGCCCTTCGATCATCTACGCAGGCAGCGTTGCCGATAAGGGGCTTACGCTCAGCGCCATCACGGTGTTGCAGTTTGACCGCAACCGCAAATTTCTTGAACGTATCGAGGCCGATAAGGCCCGGCTCGAACCCGGGTATTGGGCCCTTGAAAATGCCCGGGTGACAAGTGAAAAAAATGGAACCAGAAATTATGATATGTACTTTGTCAGCACCCACCTGAACCGGCAACATGTGATGAACAGCATCACCTCTGAGAAGGGGGTATCTTTTTGGGAATTGCCGAAATTTATACAATTTGCTGAGCGTGCTGGGCTTGAATCGGAGCGCTATAAACTGGAATACCAGCTACTTCTGGCGCGCCCATTACTTATGGCCACGATGGTGCTTATCGCCGCGACATGCTCCCTGCGAGCCTTCCGTTTCGGCGGCATTCAGACTATGGTCATCGCCGGGTTGAGCGCGGGTTTCGCCTTCTTCGTGGCGTCGGAACTTTCGCGCAAAGTGGGGGTTGCAGGTGTCGTGTCGCCAACGGTAGCTGCATGGGCCCCTGTGGTCGCTGTGTGCTTCGTGGCAGCGACGGTGTTACTTCATCAGGAGGACGGCTGAGGATGCGTCAAGGCTGTGCTGAACGCATGACCCGATCAGTAGGCGCATTGTGCGCGCTGATTGCGCTCGGCGTTGGCCTGTGTGGCGTCGCGTTTTCGCCAGCGCGCGCGCAAGAAAGCCTTATTGAGCGATCCTTTGGCGCGACCGACAACAACGAGCCGCTGCTCCTGCAGGCCGACAACCTGATTTACGATCGCAAGAACGACCGCGTGATCGCCCAGGGGAATGTCGAGGTCTACTACAACAATTACAGCCTGGTATCGGACGAGCTGATCTACGACCAGAAGGCGGGCACGCTCGAAGCGATCGGCGATGTCCGGATCAAGGAGCCGGATGGCGCGGTCGTGAAGGCGGATCGGATTGACCTTACGGATGACTTCGCCGACGGCTTCGTGCGCTCCTTGAGCATCGTGACCGCGGATGAAGAGCGCATTGCCGCGCGGCGCGCCTACCGTCAAGGCGGCGAGACCACGGTTTTCGAGGACGGTGCCTACACCCCGTGCAGAAGCTGCACCGATGAGCAGTCCGGCGAACCGCTGTGGCAAATCAATGCCCGCAAGATCATTCACGACAAGTCCGAGGGCAACATCTACTACGAAGACGCGACCTTCGAGTTCCTCGGCTTGCCGATCGTCTACGTGCCATATTTCTATCACCCTGATCCGACCGTGGCGCGCCGCTCCGGGTTCCTCACGCCGAGCGCCAAGCAATCCGATGATCTCGGCTTCGCTTACGAGCAGCCCTACTACTTTGCGATCGCGCCGAACAAGGACCTGACCCTTGCGCCCGTGGTGACAACCGAGGCCGGGATGCTGGTCAAGGCAGATTGGCGTCACCGGCTGGAGAATGGCGAATATCGTGTCCTGCTCGCCGGCGCCTATAACGACGATGTGCCGGAGAATGCGCCGACCGACAGCTCGTTCCGCGGATCAATCGAAACACAGGGGCAGTTCCGCCTCGGCAGCTTCTGGAACTGGGGCTGGGACATTACGGCGGAAACCGATGACACCTTCCGGCGCTTCTACCAGCTTGACGGCCTGACCGAGACCGAGCGGACATCGGAAATCTTTCTGGTCGGTCAGAGCGACCGTAGCTATTTCAGCGCGCGGGCGTATAGCTTCGTCAACTTGACTGAACAGGAAGACCCGTCGGGCGAAGATCTCAACGACCGCGACACGATCGTACACCCGGTCATAGATTACAATTTCATCGCCGATGACCCCGTTCTGGGTGGGGAACTGTCGTGGGACACGAACGTGGTGTCATTGAGCCGTGACGAAGGCCCCGAAGCGCATCGCGTTTCATCTCAGGTCAGCTGGCGGCGCACTGTGACCGATCCTATTGGCCAACGGTTCACGCCGTTCGCTCAAGCACGGGCGGATTTGTTCAACTTTTCTTCTTACGAGAAAGCCGTGCGTGCCGGCGGGAAAATAACTAAGGAGTCATTTCCTGGTGATTCATTTGCTCGTCAATCCGTGACCGGCGGCGCGGACTACCGCTTCCCGCTGGTCAAGCACAATGCCTGGGGCTCGCAGGTGATCGAACCGGTGGCGCAGGTGATCTTCCGCGCGGATAACGAACAGGGCGAAGAGCCGCCCAACGAGGACGCCCAGAGCCTCGTGTTCGACGATACCTTGTTGTTCGATATCGACAAGTTTTCGGGCTATGACCGGCTGGAGACGGGAACGCGGGCGAATTACGGCGTTCAGTACACGCTGCAGTCCAACTACGGCTTCAGCTTCCGCACCGTCGTGGGGCAAAGCTATCATATCGCGGGCACCAACCCGTATGGCGAGGGAACGGGTCTCGGCGAGGATTTCTCGGATTATGTCGCCGGCATGTACATCGACGTGCCAAGCGTGTTCCGCATCGTCGCTCAGGCGCGCTTCGACGAGAACAGTTTCGATGTGCGCCGCCTGGATATTGGCGGCTCGGCCGACTACGGACCGTTCAGCGGCTCTCTCAATTACGTGAAGGCCCAGCCGCAGCCCGGCCTCGGCGTCTTTGATGACCGCGAGGAAATGCTCGCCGCCGCTTCGCTCCAGCTTACGGATCTATGGTCGGTATTCGGCGATATCCGGTATAACTTCGAGATTAATGAAGCGATTGAGCGAAGCGTTGGTGTGCAATATGGCCAGTCCGGTAGCTGCGACTGCTTCATGATGACGGTGAAGTATACCCAATCCGAAATCACGGACCGCGACATCGAACCCGAATCGACAATTCTTGTTGGATTCAACTTCAAGAACCTGGGCGGCGCCGATGTCAAGACGGACATGACGGACGGGTTTGCCGCCACCGATGGCGGTAAATAATCGTTTTGTCGCGTTGGACGGGGTCCGCGGCTGTCGATGATTTTAATGTGTTGCGAGCCCTTGCAAGTTGTCGCCACACTCGCTCGGCACGGTGTGAAAGACTCAGACGCTATGGCCCGACAGCGCCGTAAATCCAAGGGGAATGCCAACTTGACCGCGTGCCGCCTCAGCCTCGCTCCAGCCGCTATCCTGGTAATCATCGCGATCATGACACCGCCTTTGGCCGCGCGTGACCTCAGCTACGTGGTGAAGGTCAACGGCGAGCCGATCACCTCTTACGATGTCGCCCAACGCCAGAAATTCATGGCCCTGACCTCCGGCGCGCTTGGCAAGAGAATGCGCGCCGCGCTCGACTCGCAGGACACGAAGCGCAAGTTCCAGCAGTTCATGCAACAAAAGCAGCCATCGTCGCGCGCAGAGGCGCAACAGCTGCAAAAAGAGTTCGTCAATCAGATCCAGCAGCAGGTCATGCGCGACATCAACAACCAGTCGCGCGATGCTGCCATCGACGAGTTGATCGAAGAGCAGCTCATGCTTGCCGAGGCCAAGCGCCACAAGGTTACCGTCAGCGAGGCCCAGGTCAACGAGCGGCTGACCCAGATGGCGAAGTCCGGCAACAAGGATCGCTCGCTGGAGGAGTTCGTGAGCGCGTTCCGCAAACAAGGCGTCAACCCGGAGACGATGCGCCAGCGCATTCGCGCGCAGATCGCGTGGCGCGACGTAATTCGCAAGCTCTATGGCTTCCGGATCGCCTCGCTCGTGGGAACCAGCGGCGATGCGTCCGAGCAGCAGGCGGCCAATGCGCGTGATGCCGTGTTTGACGTGCGCCGTATCCGGCTGGCATCGGCTTCTGGGAGCGGTCAGGCCGCGCTCGCCCGCGCCTATGTCCAGGGTCAATCCATCCGCCGGCAGTTTTCGTCTTGTGGCGCCCTGGAAACCCTCGTTGGGCGCGCTAACGGCGCGACCATGGAACGCCACAGCGGAAAAAAGGCCGGGTTCTTCCCGCGTGATGCGCGCCCGCTGCTGATGCAGGCCAGCGAAGACCAAATGCTTCCACCTATCCTCTCGTCGGACGGCGTTGACTTATATGTGGTTTGCGCTAAGAAGATGCCGCAGGCAGCAGCTGCGGAGCAGGAAACTGCAACTTCGCGGTCCGACCGGCGGCAGGAAGAATTCCAGATTTATGCACGCCGGCACTTGAAGGATTTGCGCCAGGACGCGCTGATTGAGCAGCGGTAGGACCAAGGGCCTTCACGTTCGCTCCGGTTCACAGCGCGGCGTGTGAAATGCCCCGATTAAATGGTCCTCAACAATGG
This sequence comes from uncultured Hyphomicrobiaceae bacterium, assembly GCA_964346335.1. Classification (GTDB taxonomy): domain Bacteria; phylum Pseudomonadota; class Alphaproteobacteria; order Rhizobiales; family Rhodomicrobiaceae; genus Dichotomicrobium. The sequence goes on along the minus strand of CAYFVF010000008.1, from coordinate 13,830 downwards.
CCGAGCCCAAACTTTCCTCCGTGCGCGCACCAATCGCCCTCACGATGGGCGACCCGGCCGGTATCGGACCGGAGATTGCGGCCAAGGCTTGGTCGGCGCGCCGCCACGCCGGCCTGTCCGCATTCGTGCTAATCGCCGAACCGGCCCTCATCGCCCAGCGCGCCCGTCAAGCGAATATCGAGCTTCCCATCAAGGAGATTGGCTCCGCGGGCGAGGCGGCCACGGTATTCGATACCGCCCTGCCCGTGCTGCCAGTCACGGACGCCTTGCCGCCGATCGAGCCGGGCCAACCCGACATGGAGTACGCCGCGAGCGTCATTGCCGCGATCGATACCGGCGTCGGCCTCGTGCTCGCCGGCGATGCCAAGGCGCTCGTGACCAACCCGATCGCCAAGTCGGTCGTCTCCGCCGCCGGCTTCGGGTTTCCCGGCCATACCGACTATCTCGGATCGCTCGTCCACAAACGGGGCCTGCCAGCGACGCCGGTCATGATGCTGGTCGGGGGAGGTCTGCGCACGGTGCCTGTGACCGTTCACATCCCGCTGCGCGAGGCCGCCGAGACGCTCACCGCAGAAAAGATCATCGAGGCAGCGACCGTCACTCACCGGGCGCTGATCGCCGATTTCGCCATCGCCACGCCGCGCCTGGCGGTGACCGGCCTGAACCCTCATGCTGGCGAGGACGGCGTGCTCGGCACCGAGGAACGCGACATCATCGAGCCGGCAATGGGCGCGCTCACGAGACAGGGCGTCCATGTCATCGGCCCGCTGCCCGCCGACACGGCCTTCCACGCCGGCGCGCGCACCCGCTACGACGCCATTCTGGGCATGTACCATGATCAGGCGCTCATTCCGGTCAAGACGCTCGCCTTCGACGAGGGCGTGAACGTGACGCTCGGCCTGCCATTCGTGCGCACCTCTCCCGACCACGGCACGGCTTTCGACATCGCCGGCACGGGCAAGGCGCGGCCCGACAGCCTGATCGCGGCGCTCAAGCTGGCGGGTGACATGGCCCTGGCGCGCGCGATGCGGCGCGAGGCCGAGGTGTGAGCACGCCGGACGGCCTGCCGCCACTGCGCGAGGTGATTGCACAGTTGGGCCTGTCCGCCCGCAAGAGCCTCGGCCAGAACTTCATCCTTGATTTCAACCTGACACGGCGGATCGCGCGGACTGCCGGCCCGCTGGACGGCGCCACGGTGGTGGAGATCGGCCCCGGTCCCGGCGGCCTCACCCGCGCGTTGCTGCTGGAAGGCGCCCTCAAGGTCATAGCGATTGAACGCGACCGCCGCTGCCGGCCCGCGCTTGAGGCCATCGCGGACCATTATCCCGGACGGCTGGATCTGATCGAAGCCGATGCGCTCGATGTGGACCAGGCCGCGCTTGCCGCCGGGGCGAATGGGCCGGTCAAGGTTGTCGCCAACCTCCCCTACTCCGTCGCCACGCCGTTGCTGGTGGGTTGGCTGTCCGCCGAACCCTGGCCGCCATGGTATGAATTGTTGTGCCTGATGTTTCAGCGCGAAGTGGCCGAGCGGCTGGTTGCCGCGCCGGGCAGCAAGAGTTACGGAAGGCTGTCGGTGCTGACCCAGTGGCGCTGCACGGCGGGGCTCGCGTTTCACTTGCCGCCCGCGGCCTTTACACCGCCGCCGAAAGTCTCCTCCGCGGTCGTCACGCTGCGCCCGCACGCTGAGCCGAAGCCCGCCTGCGGCGTAAAGAGTATCGCGGCCGTCACGGCGGCGGCTTTCGGCCAGCGCCGGAAGATGGTGCGCGCCAGTCTCGCCCGGTTAAGTGATGATGTGGAAGACCTGCTTGCCGCCGCCGGTGTTGCGCCGACCGCGCGCGCGGAGCAGCTCAGCGTGGTGGATTTTGCAAGGCTGGCGCAGATCCTTGAAGCCCGGCACGGCGGGCCGCCGCCAAGCATCTATCAGAGTTCGGCCTGAAGGCTCGCTACCATCTCCGGCAGCAGGCGCTGGCGATCCCGGCGCAAGCGCTCGGCGCGCACGATCGCGCGCAAGCTGGCGAGGCTGTTCTCGAACACGTCATTGACGATGACATAGGTGTAATCCCGCCAGGCGCCGACCTCATGCCCCGCCGCGCTCAGGCGCTTTTCGATAACCTCCGGGCTGTCGAGGGCGCGGCTGAGCAATCGCTCGCGCAGCGCCTGTGCCGATGGCGGCAGAATGAACACGCAGACCACGTCGTCCGGCGCGGTCTGGCGTAATTGCGCGCCGCCCTGCCAGTCGATGTCGAACAGGACGTCGTGGCCCGCGCTCAGGGCCTGCTCGACGGGCGCGCGCGGCGTTCCATAGAAGTTCCCGAAAACATTGGCCCATTCCAGAAGGTCGCCGCGCTCGCGCATCTCGGCGAATGTTTCAGGCGAGACGAAGCGATAGTGGACCCCATCGGTCTCGTTCGCGCGGCGTGGCCGGGTTGTCACCGATATGGAGGGCGCAATGCCTGTTTCCGCATCGAGCAGCGCGTGCGCCAGCGAGGTTTTGCCCGCGCCGGAGGGCGAAGACAGCACCAGCATGAAGCCCTTGCGCGCTGGCGGGTCTGCAGCCTGGGAAGTTGTCGTGTTTTCGGCGTCCTGACACATCGGCTCTGTCGTTCCGGCGGCTCACGTGGTTGCCGGGTTCAATAGCCTGAACAATGCCAAGCCGGCAAGAGCGGCGGGCAACCAAAGGCCGCACCAGGTCCAATTGACCCCGAATGCGGCTCCATGGTCGTGACTTGCCGCGCAATTGATCCGAAAATCGACTGCCGCCCCCGAGACCGGGGCTCGGACAGCCCTCACGGATCACGCTTCAGCGCGGCGCGCGCACGGGTAGCGGGATCGGCGAGCCACCGGCTGTTGGCGCGACCTCCGGGCCTGCGTCTTCGGCCATGGCGGCCATGGCGGCGGTCTCCGGTGCCGGCCGGGCCGCTTCAGCGGCCTGCTGCTCGGCTTCGCGGCGTCGCTCTTCAGCGCGGATCCGTTTTTCGATCTTGCGCCACTCCGCCACGTTCCGGTTATGCTCGGCCAGCGTTTCGGCGAACACGTGTCCGCCGGTGCCATCCGCCACGAAGTAACGCGCATCAGTCTCCGCCGGCCTCAGCACCGCCTCGATGGACGCGCGGCCCGGATTGGCGATCGGCGTCGGCGGCAAGCCCTTGATGACGTACGTGTTGTACGGCGTTTCCTTGGTGATCTCGCTGCGGTAGATCGGCCGGCCAAGCGAGCCTTTCCCGCCGACCAGGCCATAAATGATCGTTGGATCGGACCCAAGCCGCATCCCCTTGCGAAGCCGATTGATGAACACCCCTGCAACTTTGGAGCGTTCATCGGCAAGCCCGGTTTCCTTTTCCACGATCGAGGCGAGGATCAGCGCTTCCTCCTTCGTGCTGATCGGAAGATCAGGGTCGCGCTGCGGCCAGATCTTGTCGAGGAACTCGGTTTGCGCCTCCCGCATCCGCGCGATGATATCGCTGGCCGGTGTGCTGCGGGCAAAGCGGTAGGTGTCGGGCAGCAGAGACCCTTCCGGCGGGATATTCTCGATTTCGCCGGACAGTTCTTCGTTCGCGCGCAGCCTTTCGACGGCCTGGAGGCTGGTCCAGCCTTCGGGGATGGTCACGCTGTAGAGGATCGCGTCGCCTTCAATCAGTGTGTCCAGCACCGAGCGCATCGTCGCGCTGCTTTCGATGGCGTAATCCCCGGCTTTCAGCTTGGCTTGCGCCCCGAAATACAGCACCGCGGCCATGAAGATCCGGCGATCGTGGATGATCCCTTCGCGCTCCAGCCGGCTGGCAATCGCGTTGACGCCCTCGCCGCGCGGAATGGTGACCACCGTGTTGTGTTTCAGCGGCCCGGCGCCGTCGAACTGCATCTTGGCGTAATAGAACGCGCCGACCAGGCCGATCAGGCCGATGAACAGCGCGGTGAACAAGGCATTGAGCAGGGCGAAGACGGGGCGCTGGCGCTGGCGCTTCGGCTTGCGGCCGCGCGGCGCATCGGGTGGCTGATCCGGTTCCAACGCCTCGGCCGGGCTGCGCGGCAGAACGCTGAAATCATTGCGCGCGCCGACATAGCTGTCGGACGCAAAGCGCGCGTCGCTATCCCAATCACTGGAGCCGGTCGACATTAAGCGACATCCTCGTTCGTAACGGTCCTGATTAAAACCGTACACAAACTTGCTTTCAAATATGGCGACAGGGCGATCACGGGATTGATGCCGTGCGCGTGCGGCCGTTGCAGGCGATTGCTCAAGCGGCGCGGCGAATGATCAGCGAGGCGTTTGTTCCGCCGAAGCCGAACGAGTTGCTGAGGGCGACATCCACGTGCGCAGGCTTGGCCTCGTGCGGGGTGAGGTCGATGGGCGTTTCGACCGACGGGTTGTCGAGGTTGAGCGTCGGGGGGATCACGTCATCGCGCAGAACAAGCGTGGCAAAAATCGCTTCCGCTGCGCCCGCGGCTCCCAGCAGGTGGCCCACCGCGGATTTTGTCGAGGACATCCTCAGCCCTTCCGCCGCCGCGCCGAACAGCCGCTCAACCGCGCGAACCTCGATTTCGTCGCCCATCGGGGTCGATGTCCCGTGAGCATTCACATAACCGATATCCGCCGGCTCGATGCCTGCATTGCGAATCGCCGCCGCCATGCAGCGATAGGCGCCGTCGCCGTCCTCGGCTGGCGCTGTGATGTGGTAGGCGTCTCCCGAAAGGCCGTAGCCGATCACCTCGGCGTAGATCGTCGCGCCGCGCGCCTTGGCGTGCTCGTAATCTTCCAGGACGACGACACCCGCGCCCTCACCCATGACAAAACCATCACGGTCCCGGTCGAACGGGCGCGAAGCGCGCTGCGGGTCGTCATTGAAATTTGTGGACAGCGCGCGCGCCGCCGAAAAACCTGCCACCGACAGCCGGCAGAGCGGCGATTCCGTGCCGCCAGCGACCATCACGTCGGCATCGCCGAGGGCGACCAGGCGGTAGGCGTCTCCGATCGCGTGGGTTCCCGTCGAGCAGGCGGTGACGACCGAATGATTCGGCCCCTTGAAGCCGTACTTTATGGAGACATAACCGCCAGCCAGGTTGATCAGCCGGCCGGGAATGAAGAACGGGCTGATCCGGCGCGGCCCCTTCTCCGCCATCAGCAGCGATGTCTGTTCGATCCCCTGAAGGCCGCCGATACCCGAGCCGATCAGCACGCCCGTGCGGATCTGATCCTCGTATCCGGCGGGTTTCCAATCCGCATCGTGCAGGGCCTGCTCCGCGGCGGCCATCGCAAAGACGATGAAATCATCAACCTTGCGCTGCTCCTTCGGCTCCATCCAGTCGTCGGGGTTGAACGCGCCTTCGCCGCTACCCTTCGGGATGAAGCACGCCACCTTGCAGGCGAGATCATCGGTGGGGAATTCGTCGATGCGCCTGGCCCCGCTGTCGCCCGCCAGCATGCGCCGCCATGACGCCTCCACGCCGCAGCCGAGCGGCGAGACAAGCCCCATCCCGGTGATGACGACACGACGGAATGCTACAGAAGGAGGAGTGTGAGCCATGAATGCTTCGCTACATGCTTCGCTTGGGTGGCTGAAAGGCGGCCCGCGCGTCCGGGAGCACCATCTTCGATACCCTGCTTCGGCTATCAGGTGATGAAGAAGAACACGCTGTCAGCCTTGTCACGCCATGTTGGATCGGCCATGACTCTTACGGCCATGGCGTCACCGGCATGCGGCTTGCCTTCCGCCCCGCTCGCGATGACCGGTCGGCTCAGGAGCCGGCGTTTTCTTCAAGGAATTTTACCGCATCACCGACCGTCTGGATGGTCTCGGCGGCATCATCGGGGATTTCGCAGTTGAACTCTTCTTCAAAAGCCATCACCAGCTCGACAGTGTCCAGGCTGTCCGCGCCCAGGTCGTCAATAAAGCTCGCGTTGGGCTTTACCTTTTCAGCTTCCACGCCAAGGTGCTCCACGACGATCTTCGTCACACGTTCAGATATATCGCTCATTTTCGCCTCGCTGTGATGAGAAAGTACTCAACCATTAGCCATAGTACGGATTTAGACGCGGGCCTGGCAAACGCGCAACCCCAAAGCCTCGACACCGTGCGAGCAACGCGAAACCGCCACGTCACACACCACCTCTTGCGCCCATGCGCGGCCGGTCCCGTGCCCTGCGCGCGCAAAAGCATGGGTAGTTAACACGTTTCCAAATGGCTGACCAGTCGTCCTATTCTGCCGCGGCGCAGACCTGGGTGAGCCAGGTGATCGCGCGGAGAGCGGCTTATCAGGCGGACGCGTCATCACGCTAGACCATGGCCATGCCGCCGTTGACATGCAGTGTCTCGCCAGTGACATAGCCCGCCTCGTTGCTGGCGAGATACACCGCCGCGGCCGCGATGTCGCCAGGCTTGCCGAATGTGCCCGAGGGAATCGCCGCGGCGATGGATTCGACCTGTTTCTCGTTCAATTCGCCCGTCATGGCCGTTTCGATAAAGCCCGGCGCGATGCAGTTCGCGGTGATACCGCGCGGAGCCACCTCGCGCGCCAGCGATTTCGTCATGCCCACCATGCCGGCCTTGGAGGCGGCATAGTTGCCCTGCCCCGGATTGCCCAGCACACCGGAAATCGACGCGATGTTGATGATGCGGCCGAAACGGCGTTTCATCATCCCGCGCAGCGCACTCCGGCAGACCAGGAACGTTGCCGTCAGGTTCACGGCGATGACCTGGTCCCACTCCTCGTCCTTCATGCGCATGAACAGGTTGTCGCGCGTGATGCCGGCGTTGTTCACGACGATATCCAGGCTGCCCAGCGCGCTCTCGGCCTGGCCCGCCAATGCGCTGACGGCGTCGCGGTCGGACAGATCGCACGGCAGGGTCACGACCCGCTCGCCTAGCTGGGCGGCAAGTTCATCAAGCCGCTCCTTGCGCGTGCCGGACAGCGCAACATGCGCCCCCTGACGGTGCAGCGCGCCGGCCAACTCCGCGCCGATGCCGCCGGTCGCGCCCGTCACCAGCGCGCAGCGTCCCGTCAGATCGAACATGATCTCACCTTACCCTCGATGCCGCGCGCGGCGTGGCCCGCCCGCGCGGGTTAGCTGATTATGCGTCATCCCTGATGGCCTCCCAGCGCTGGGCCGACAGACGCGATATCCTCGGCCGTTCCGATCGCCGCGGTGTCGAGGCTGCGCGCAATGCGCCGCGCCAACCCGCTGAGCACCTTGCCGGCACCGGCTTCGTAGACGCGTTCAACGCCCTCGCCAACCATGAATTCCACGCTCTCGCGCCAGCGCACAGTCCCGGTCACCTGTTCCACCAACCACGCGCGCAGCGAGTCAGGATCGGTTTCCGGCGCGGCGCGCACATTGACAATGACCGGCACGCAAGGTGCGGAAACATCGGTTTCGCCCAAGGCCTGGGCCATCGCATCCGCCGCCGGCTGCATCAGGGCGCAATGGAACGGCGCGCTCACCGGCAGAAGCATGCTACGGCGCGCGCCGCGCTCACGTGCAAGCTCCACCGCGCGATCAACAGCCGCCTTGGCACCGCTTATCACCACCTGACCCGGGGCGTTGTCGTTCGCCACCTGGCAGACATCGCCCTGTGCGGCTTCGCGCGCCACCTCGTGCACCGCCTCCAGATCAAGCCCCATAAGCGCGGCCATCGCGCCCTCGCCCACCGGAACGGCCGCCTGCATTGCCTGCCCGCGCAAACGAAGCAACCGGGCCGCATCGGCGACGCTCAAGCTGCCAGCGGCGGCAAGCGCGGAATACTCCCCGAGCGAGTGGCCAGCGACATACTTCGCCTGCTCGGCCAGGACGAAGCCGTGTTCCTGCTCCAACACGCGCATGACGGCCATCGACACTGCCATCAACGCGGGCTGGGCATTCTGCGTCAGGATCAGCTCGTCCTCCGGCCCCTCGAACATAAGCCGGGACAGCGGCTGGCCGAGCACCTCGTCGACCTCGTCAAATACCGCGCGCGCGGCTGCGAAATTCTCGGCGAGATCGGCACCCATGCTGACATGCTGGCTGCCCTGGCCGGGGAATGTGAAAGCCGAGTGTGTCATCACGTCATGCTTCGCGGAAAGGTCGGAGCGCCGGGCTGGCTGGCGTTATTGTGTCTGGTCTCGGCCAACCGGCTCGCAGGCTGCCGGCGCATATTTCGCGGGCGTGCGCCACAGGGCTCGTGAAATGCCATGCCTCAAGCGCATTAACCCGGTATCCGCAGTCAAAGACACTGTTTGCTCCGGGCTTGTCAAGTCCAGCACGCACGGACCACTGCCCAACTTGACCGCGATGCCACTGCTCGCGCGCCGTTCATGGCAGATTTTTGTTGCACCGCTCGTCCCCTCGGCTCTAGAAGAGCGATGGGTTTCGGCTGAAGGCTGAACGGTCGCCGCTGAGCGCGCCGGTGTCTTCGCTCTTTTGACGGTCTTCCTTTGAGCCTTTCCGCACTCTCGCACCGGGCTCGAAAGAGGCTTTGCGCCGAACCCGGAAAATGTGAGGAAAGGCGATCGATCATGCCACAATACGAGCATGTGTTTCTCGCGCGGCAGGATGTGTCCGCGCAGCAGGCCCAAAGCCTGCTCGAAGAGTATTCCAAGATCATCTCGGACCACGGCGGCGAGGTCGGCAAGACCGAGTACTGGGGTTTGAAGCCGCTGGCTTACAAGGTCAAGAAGAACCGCAAGGCGCATTATACGCTGATGAACATCGACGCGCCGCACGAAGCCGTCGCCGAAATGGAGCGCCAGATGCGCTTGTCCGGCGATGTCATCCGCTTTCTGACGCTGCGTGTCGAGGCGTTGGACGACAAGCCCTCGCCGATGATGAAGCGCGGCGATGACCGGCGGCCGTCCCGGCGGGGTGGTGAGCGCGGCGATCGCGGCGACAGGGGTGATCGCGGTTCGCGTGGAGGTCGGGAATGACTGATATCTCCCAAATGCCGGTCCGGCGTCCGTTTCACCGGCGCCGCAAGACCTGCCCGTTCTCCGGCGACAACGCGCCGAAGATCGACTACAAGGACGTCAAGCTCCTGCAGCGTTACGTGTCGGAGCGCGGCAAGATCGTGCCAAGCCGCATCACGGCAGTCTCGGCCAAAAAGCAGCGAGAGCTTTCTCGTGCCGTCAAACGTGCCCGGTTTCTCGGTCTGCTGCCTTATCTCGTAAAGTAATCCGCCAGGACGCGGCGGGGGTTGGGATCGCGCGGGGCGCGCGGTCTCTAACCGCTCCTCTCAACAGCGGGACAGCTTCACATGAACAACCCTGCCGCTATCGGCGCTCTCGCGGGTGTTGTGTCAGCGCTATTGTTCGTCTCCGCGGCGAGCAGCACGATTGCCGCGGCCCTACTCGTCTATGTCACGCCACTACCGCTAATGGTGGCGGGGCTAGGCTGGGGGATACGCGCTAGCCTCATCGGCCTGGCGGCCGGCATGGTCGTTGCCGCGTTGACCTTCAGCATCAATGTCGCCATCACCTATGCGCTGACACTGGCTGGCCCGGCGGCGCTGCTGGTTTATCTGGCCTTGCTGAGCCGGGCCGATCCGCAATCGCCGCAAGGCTTGGCCTGGTACCCGCCCGGCCGCCTGATCGCCTGGGCCGCTGTCATGGCGGGCGCCATCGGCGCGGGCGCTGCGGTCGTCCTGGCCGCGAGTTTCGAGGGCTACGAAGCCGGCATACGCGCCCTGTTTGACGAGGCCCTTCGCCCCGCGCTGGAACAGCAGGCCGAGCAGCCGCTGAATGAAGAGCAGATCACGCAAACGCTTGGCCTCGTGGGCGGCGTCTTGCCCGGCGCGGTCGCGTCCGTCTGGCTGCTGATCATGCTCATCAACATGTGGCTGGGCGGCAAGATCGCCTCGGTATCCGGGCGGCTGATCCGGCCGTGGCCCGCGCTCACCCCGATGGAGTATCCGCGCTTTGTCCCGCTGGTGTTCCTCGGCGCGCTGCTGGTGACGATGTTTGCCGGGCTGACCTCGGCGATTGGCGCTGCGTTCACCGGCGCATTTCTGCTCGCTTACCTGATCATGGGGCTGGTGGTCATCCACGCGGTGACGCGCGGCAGTGCCTTTCAACCCGTGATCCTCGTGCTGCTTTATGTCGGCATTTTGCTGGTCGGCTGGCTGGCGCTGATCGTGGCCCTGTTGGGGATCAGCGAGCCGCTGTTGAAGCTGCGCCAGCGCGCGGCCCAGAGCCGGGACGGCGGTGGCGGGTCCGGCCCGCCCGATGCGCCGCGCGATTAGGCGGATTGCCGCCCGCATACGGCGGGTAAGATTTCAGAATTTCAAGACGATCGGAACGGAGAGAATGTTATGCAAGTGATCCTGTTGGAACGAGTCGGCAAACTCGGCCAGATGGGCGATGTCGTCACCGTGCGCGATGGCCATGCGCGCAATTACCTTCTGCCTCAAGGCAAGGCGCTGCGCGCGACGAAGGCGAACATCGAGCGCTTCGAGCACGAGCGTGCGCAGATCGAGGCGCGCAACCTGGAACTGCGCAGGGAGGCCGAACAGGTCGCGACGAAACTCGACGGCCAGACCTTCGTCGTCATCCGCCAGTCCAGCGACACGGGCCAGCTTTACGGCTCGGTGAGCACGCGCGATATTGCCAATCTCGTATCCGAGGGCGGCTTTTCGGTCGCGCGCAGCCAGGTCCTGCTCGACCGGCCGATCAAGACGCTGGGTCTGCACCAGGTCCGCATCCAGCTTCATGCCGATGTGGATATCTACGTTACCCTCAACGTCGCCCGCTCTCAGGACGAAGCCGACTTGCAGGCGAAGGGACAGGACGTGACCGCGATCCGCGAGGAAACCGAATACGAGCATGTCTCGCGCGAAGAGCTGGAAGAAGAGTTCTTTGAAGACGGCGCGGAAGCCGAGGCCGTCGAAGGCGCCGAGGCCGAGGTGGAGGAAAAGTCCGCCGGTTGACGTGCCGGGGCGCTACGCGCTGCGCCTCGCTTACATTGTGGCGATGGAACTAAATGTTTGCTACCTTGTTAGTGTCGAGACAGCGTAACGCGTTGTCGTGATGCAAACCCAATGATTGGCAAACCTGCGGGCCGACGATGTCTCCGCTTTGGTTGGTTCTGGACCGAGTGATAACCTCGGGACATGTTGTGTTCATTGACGCTGATGGCCGCCGACATGTGTTTGGCGACAAGACCGGGCCAGCGATCGTCGCGCGACTGCATGACAAGGCGGCAGAGTGGCGCATCGCGCTTGATTCCGGGCTGGCGATCGGCGAAGCCTTCACGGATGGGCGGCTGACGCTGGAGCAAGGCGGCCTGTATGCATTTCTCGAAACGCTGATCAGCAACGCCGTTAGCCACGAACCGCCGGGCAGCGCGCGTTTGCTGGATAGCCTGCGCTACGCAACACGCTGGATCCGGCAGTACAACCCCGTCAGCCGTGCCCGGCGCAACGCGTCGCACCACTACGACATTCCGCCGGACATCTACGACCTGTTCCTCGACCCGGACTGGCAGTATTCCTGCGCTTACTTTCCGGGCGATGTCACTGACCTGGCCGAAGCGCAGCGGGCCAAAAAGCGCCATATCGCGGCGAAGCTGCGGGTTTCACCAGGCCAGGAGGTGCTTGACATCGGCTCTGGCTGGGGCGGCCTCGGGCTGTCGCTGGCCCAGTTGTCGGATGCGCGCGTGACCGGCATCACCCTCAGCAGCGAGCAGCTACGCCGCGCCCGCGAGCGTGCACAGAAGATGGGCCTCGACAAGCAGGTGCGCTTCGAACTTGAGGATTATCGCAAGGTCCAGCACCGCTATGATCGCATCGTATCCGTCGGCATGTTCGAGCATGTGGGCGTGAACCATTACCAGGCCTTCTTCGACCAACTCGCCCGGCTGATGAAGGATGAAGGTGTGGCCGTGTTGCATTCCATCGGCCGCTCGGACGGCCCAGGCGTCACCAATCCGTTCATCGAAAAATATATCTTTCCCGGCGGCTACATCCCCTCGCTCAGCGAGGTTCTGCCTGCGATCGAGCGAGCCGGGCTGATCGTGGCGGATGTCGAAATCCTGCGTCTGCACTACGCGAAGACATTACGTGCTTGGCGCGAGGCGTTCATGGCACGCCGCGATGACGCCAAGCGGCTCATGGATGAGCGGTTCTGCCGGATGTGGGAATTTTATCTGGCGGGTTCGGAACTGTCATTCCGGTACCACGGAATGATGGTCTTCCAGATTCAGCTCATCAAGCAGATCGACGCGCTGCCGCTTACGCGTGACTACATGCTGGAGGACGAGCGCCGTCTCGCCGCGCTGGAGGCGGGCGAGGGCCAGCGCCCACGCCTTGCCGGCACCTGATCTCCCGCAGGCGCGCATTTTTTGCGTCAACTGGTTCGGGCTTGCCCCGATTCGCCACGGTCAATTTCCCGCCGCACGAATCGCGAGGGTCTGTGCATAGCGCGTATAGTGGGGAGACACCCGGCAACGGTCTCCCCGCACGGCCCGGAATCGCGATATGCCTTCGCCCATGAGCACGAACCAGGCACACTCAGCGGCGCTGTCGCAGGACGGCGATGTCCTGCCCTTTCGCCAGGCGCCGCATAATATCGAGGCGGAGCAGGCGCTGCTCGGCGCCATCCTCATCAACAATACGGCGTTCGACCGCGTGGCCGGCTTTCTCGCGCCGGAACATTTCTTCGATCCGCTGCACGCGCGCATTTTCGAGACCGCCGCGAAGCTGATCCAGGCGGGCAAACAAGCTACCCCCATCACGCTGAAGACGTTTTTCGAGGCTGAAGAGCCAATCGGCGGGTTGACGGTTCCGCAATATCTGGGGCGGCTCGCCGCCAACGCGGTCAGCGTGCTCAACGCGCATGATTATGGCCGGGCGATTTACGATCTGTCGGTGCGGCGTAACCTGATCATCGTTGGCGAGGACATGGTCAACACGGCCTATGATTCGCCGGTCGACATGCCGCCGCATGCGCAGATCGAGGATGCCGAGCAGCGCCTGTTCGAGCTTGCGGAAAAGGGCAAGTATGGCTCGGGTTTCATGACCTTCTCGACCGCTCTAACCGACGCTATCGAGATGGCGTCCCATGCTTATGAGAGGGATGGGCACCTGTCCGGCCTGTCGACGGGCCTGCATGATCTCGACCGGACGATGGGCGGCTTGCAGAAGTCCGACCTGGTGATCCTCGCCGGGCGCCCGTCCATGGGCAAAACCGCGCTGGCCACGAATATCGCGTTCAACGTCGCGCGCGCGCACCGCACCGATACCGACGCCGACGGCAATGTCACGACCATCGATGGCGGGGTGGTTGGCTTCTTCTCCCTGGAAATGTCAGCCGAACAGCTCGCCACGCGCATCATCGCGGAGCAATCCGAAATCCCGTCCGAGCGTATCCGGCGCGGCATGATCGACGAGGCCGAGTTCCGCCGGCTGGTCGAGGTCACGCAGCAGATGCAGACCATCCCGCTTTATATTGACCACACCGGCGGGCTTACGGTGGCACAGCTTGCCGCGCGGGCGCGCAAGCTCAAGCGCCAGCACGGTCTCGACATGCTCGTGGTGGACTATCTGCAGCTTCTGGCCGGTTCCTCGCGGCGCGCGTCCGACAGCCGGGTTCAGGAGATGACCGAGATCACGACGGGCCTCAAGGCGCTGGCGAAGGAGCTTGACGTGCCGATCATCGCGCTGTCACAGCTTTCGCGCCAGGTCGAGCAACGGGAGGACAAACGCCCGCAGCTATCGGACTTGCGCGAGTCCGGCTCGATCGAGCAGGATGCCGACGTCGTGCTCTTCGTGTTCCGCGAGGAATATTACGTGCAGCGCCAGGAGCCATCGACCACAAAGGTCGAGGAACACCAGAAATGGCAAGACGAGATGGATCAGGTTCAGGGGATCG
>CAYFVF010000007.1:0-24588 GCA_964346335.1 uncultured Hyphomicrobiaceae bacterium | reverse complement strand
TTCGCATCTCATGGTTATGCGCCATCTTGACGCACATACTCGCGTTGGGCTGGATAAGCGCGACCACCAAGGTAGGTGGCGAGGGCGTGGGTGCTAGATGTTCTAGATCCTACACCTGTCTAAATAGGGAGGACGACATGATAAGACAATTCTGCATAGTAATCGCGTTTGCAATACTCTCGGGCACCGCGGCCAAAGCCGAAAGCTGGTCGCTCGACAGCGGCGCGTCTGCGCTGGCCTTCGGGTCCGTCAAGTCGGAATTTATCGGCGAGGTCCACCGCTTCCACGGCCTTTCCGGCAACGTCGCAGAGGACGGGGCGGTGACCGTCGAGATCGATCTCGGAACAGTCGATACGACGATCGACATCCGCAATGAGCGCATGATCGAGCATGTCTTCAAGCTCGCCCCAAAGGCTACAATCGAAGGCAAGCTCGACACGCGGGCCCTCGCTGAACTCAGCCAGGGCGAATCGACTGTCATGCCCATCGAGGCCACGCTGTCATTCCTGGGCAAAGACGTGCGCGTCACGCCCGAAATGTTCGTTGTCCGGATCGGCGATGACAAGGTATTGGCGCTCACGGAAAGCCTCGTGTTCGTCTCGACCGACGAATTGGGCATAGATGCCGGTATCGACGCCTTGCGGGAGATTGCCGGGCTCGACAGGATCACGCGCGCCGTGCCGATCAGCATGCGCCTCATGTTCACCCGCGAGGCCCCCGAAACCTGAGGCGAGAGCAACTTCAAGCGCGACGCCGCTACCAATGAGCCCTTAAGCCGGAACCCTCGAAGATCTCTGCTAGGCTCTGGTGTACCGGCCGCACCGTATCCTCGGGCAGATCGTCGCGCGGGAAGAAGCCCTGCGCGGCGATCTCGCCGTTTGGCTGCGGCACGTGGGATTGCGCCCATTCGCGGATGACGAACAGCGCAATGTGATCGCTGGGCAGCGTGGTGAAATTGCCGAATACGCCGTGAAGCGCGGGGCGACCGGCGAGCTCCACACCCGTTTCCTCGCGCAGTTCGCGCGCCAGCGCTTCCTCTAGCGTCTCGCGCCACTCCACGCCACCGCCGGGAAACCGCCAGCCGGGCTGGTAGCCATGGCGCACCAGCAACACGCTCTCGTCCGGCGCAACGACGACGCCCTGCGCGCCGAGCGTCATCCCGCGCGAAAGCCGCCAATACGGTCGGAGCAGAGAGAAGGCTGCACGTCGAATCATGGGGTATATTGCGCTCTGTCTTCGGGCGGAATTCGGCCCCCGTTGTGCCGCCGCGCGCTCGGCTGCGCAAGATGCCTTGACCTTCCGCCGCCAGCAAAAAACCCGTTGACATCAGCGTTCACGGCCCATCACGACCACGCCATTGGCAATCGCGTCGCCAGACCGTTCCTGTTAAACTCCGCGCCAAATGCGTTCTGATAAGGCGGACTGCTGGACTGCGGCCTCACTTGACGTTAACGTCAATCTCATCCAGCTTGCTGTTGGGCGGTGACGCCCGGACTCGCCGCTACGAAAGGATCGATAGGCAATGATCACGCTGATCTTCGTTGTCCTGAGCCTTGTCGCGCTTGGCGCGCTGGCCATTCAGCGCTCTCCCTTGTGGGCGTGGGCGCTCGTCATCGCCGGGATCACGCTGCTGGCCCAGACCGGCCTGCCGTGGGGCGTGTTTGAGCCACCATTCGCCAGCATCGGCTCATGGATCGCCTGGGTGCCCGCGATCGTGCTCGGGCTGGTTTCGGTGCGCGCGATCCGCCAGCAGGTTGTCACGCGCCCGGCCTTCAAGATCGTCAAGCGCATCCTGCCGCCGGTTTCCGACACCGAAAAGGAGGCGCTGGAAGCCGGAACCGTCGGTTTCGACGCGGAGTTCTTTTCGGGTGAGCCGGATTGGTCGAAGCTTCGCGCGGTCAGCGCCCCGGCCCTGAGCGACGAGGAAAAGGCTTTCCTCGAAGAGACGACCGAACAGCTCTGCGCGATGATCGACGACTGGCAGATCCGCGGCAACGAGCGCGAAATCCCCGCGCCGATCTGGAAATTCGTCGCCGAAAACGGCTTTCTCGGGATGCTGATCTCGAAAGAGCATGGCGGGCTGGGGTTCTCGCCGCAGGCGCAGTCACTGATCATCGGCAAGATTGCCTCGCGCAGCCCGGATGTTGCCACCGTGGTGATGGTGCCCAACTCGCTGGGGCCAGGAGAACTGATCGAGAAATTCGGCACCGACCATCAGAAATCCTACTACCTGCCGCGCCTCGTCTCGGGCGAAGACATCCCCTGTTTCGCGCTGACCAGCCCTTACGCGGGCTCGGACGCGGCCTCCATGCGTGATGTCGGTATCGCCACCAAGCAGACGCATGACGGGCAGGAAACGCTCGGCGTCAAGCTGACCTGGAACAAGCGCTACATCACGCTTGCGCCAAACGCGACGCTGCTGGGCCTCGCTTTCCGGCTCTATGACCCGGAGAACTTGCTGGGCAAGGGTACCGAGCTTGGCATTACGCTGGCGCTCGTGCCGACGGACACGCAGGGCGTGAACATCGGCGACCGGCACCTGCCCTGCGGCAATGCCTTCCCGAACGGCCCGACGTGGGGCGAAGAGGTCTTCGTTCCGCTCGATGCCATCATTGGCGGCGCGGAGCGCGCCGGCCAGGGGTGGCGGATGCTGATGAGCTGCCTGTCCGCGGGCCGCGCCATCTCGCTGCCGGCAACGAGCACGGCCGCGGCCAAGTCGATGCTGCGCACTTCCACGGCCTATGGCCGCATCCGTAAGCAGTTCGGCATCGCCATCGGTCGCATGGAGGGCATCGAGGAGCGGCTCGCCAGGCTGGTCGAAACGGCCTATGTGCTGGAATCCGCGCGTGGCGTAACCGCCTCGATGGTCGGCGAAGGGGCGAAGCCGGCCGTGCTGTCGGCGATGATGAAATACCAGTCGACCGAGCGGATGCGCCAGGCCGTCTCCGACGCGATGGACATCCATGGCGGCAAGGCGATTTGCGATGGGCCGTCCAACTATCTTCAATCCGCCTACCAGATGGTGCCGATCGGCATCACGGTGGAAGGCGCGAACATCCTGACGCGCAGCCTCATCACCTTCACGCAAGGCGTCCTGCGCTCGCACCCGTTCCTTTACAAGGAGATCGAAGCCGCCCAGCACTGGGACGAGGACCAGGGCTTCGTGATGTTCGAGGAAGCGTTCGAGAACCACGTCACCTTCGCGGCGAGCAACGTCTTTGGCGCGCTGTTCCACAACCTCACCTTCGGGCGCTTTGCCGAAGCGCCGCGCGTTTCCGAGACGGCAAAGTGGTACCAGCAACTCAGCCGCGCCAGCCAGAATTTCGCGCTGGTCGCGGACATGTCCGTGGCGCTGCTGGGCGGAGGCTTGCGGACGCGCCAGCGCCTGACCGGGCAGATGGCCGATGCGCTGTCCGAGCTCTACCTCGCCTCGACCGTGCTCAAGCGCTACGAGGACGACGGCCAGCCGCTGGCGGACCGCCGGATCGTGGAATTGTCCATGCGCAACGCGCTGTTCCGATTTTATTCCGCGCTGCAGGAAGTCACGCGCAACTTCCCCGTGTTTGGCGTCGGCTGGGTGCTGCGCCGGCTGGTGTTCCCGCTCGGCTTCCCGGTCCGCCCGGCGAGCCACGCGGTCGGCAAGGCAGCTGTGCGCGCCGCGCTCGGCCCGGGCGAAGTGCGCGACCGGCTCACGCGTGATATCTACATCAGCCGCGATTCGAACGACCCGATGGGCATCCTCGAAGTGACGATGGACAAGGTGATCGAGGCCGAGCCGGCCGAGCGCAAGGTCGAAAAGGCGCTGAAGGCGGGCGTTATCCGCCGCGCGCTCGACCGCGACTGGCTTGGCGACGCCACCGAAAAGGGCATCATCACGGCGGACGAAGCGAAGCTGTTGCGCGAGACAGAAGAACTCGTGTTCAAGGTCATCTCGGTGGATCACTTCGCGCCAGAGGTCGTCACCGGGCGCGCTTCCGAGCCCGGCGATGGCGACTCCGGCGAGGGGTCACGCGAGCCGGACGATACCGCGCCCGCGCCGGCAGGCTGGACCGACGAGCGCCCACAAATCGACGAACCGGTTGAGGCCGCGGATCGGCGCACCGGCAGTGACGGCGGCATACAGGCCGCCGAATAAGACAAACCACGGGAAGCGACATGGGATACGAACTGAGCGATCTGAAACATTGGCGCTTCGATATCGACGTCGACAACATCGCATGGGCTTGGTTCGACACCGCCGGGCAGCGCATGAACACGCTTGGCCGTGAACCGGTCGAGGAACTGGTGCGCATCGTTTCCACCGTCGAAGAGGCGGCCCAGCGCGGCGACGTGAAGGGCGTGGTGTTCATCTCCGCCAAGCCGAACAACTTCATCGCCGGCGCGGACATCAGCGAATTCGATGCGCTGCGCACGGAGAAGGATGTTGAGGACGTCATCAACCCGGTGATCGAGCTGTTCAACCGGGTCGAGCGGCTCAAGGTGCCGGCGGTCGCGGCGATCAACGGCTATTGCCTCGGCGGCGGCCTGGAATTCGCCATGGCCTGCCACTACCGCGTCGCCACGCGCGACGAGGGCACGCGGATCGGCCTGCCCGAAGTCAAGCTCGGCATCATTCCGGGGCTGAACGGAACGGTCCGAATGCTCAAGCTCGCCAGCCCGATCGCGGGGATGCAGGCGATGCTGACTGGCAAGATGCTGCGCCCCGGACCAGCCCGCGGCATGGGACTGGTCGATCAACTCGTACCGAGCACCAACGAACTGCGCTGGACAGCGCGCAAGGCTGTGCTGCAGAAGCGCAAATCCAAGGGCGGCTCGTGGATCAAGCGGCTGATGACCGTCAAGCCGGCGCGCAGCTATCTCTCGAAAAAGATGCGCGAGGAAACCGAAAAGAAGGCGCGCCCCGACCATTATCCCGCGCCATACAAGCTGATCGACCTGTTCGAGCGCCACGGCGGCGACCTGAAGCGCATGGCCACGGCCGAGAGCCGCACCTTCGTGCCGCTGATGATCAGCGAGACATCGCGCAACCTTCGCCGCGTATTCCGCCTTCAGGAAATGCTCAAGGACCAGGCGCCGAAGGGAACATTCAAGCCGTTGCGCCTGCATGTCGTCGGGGCTGGCACCATGGGCGGCGACATTGCGGCCTGGGGCGTGGTTTCCGGCTTCGAGGTCTCGCTGCAGGACCAGACTCAGGACCAGGTCAACAAGGCGCTGGGCCGCGCCAAGCAGCTCTTCAAAAAGCGGATGCGCTCCGCACGCGATGTCGATGTCGCCATGCAGCGGCTCATCAGCGACGTACCGGGCGAACACATCAAGCGCGCTGACGTGGTGATCGAGGCGATCGTCGAAAACCTCGACGCCAAGCAGAAACTGTTCGCGGATCTTGAAGCGCAGATGAAGCCAGGCGCGGTCATGGCCACCAACACCTCTTCGCTCCGGATCGAAGATATCGCCCAGAGCCTCAACGACACGGGCAGGCTGATCGGCCTGCACTTCTTCAATCCCGTTGCGCAAATGCCGCTGGTCGAGGTCGTCAAGGGCGAGCAATCGCGCCAGGAAGAGGTAGACAAGGGCGCGGTCTTTGTCACGGCGATCAGCAAGATGCCGCTGATCGTGAAGAGCTGCCCGGGCTTTCTCGTCAACCGCGTGCTTGCGCCGTACCTGCTCGGCTCGATCGGGCGCTACCAGGAAGGCACGCCGAAGGAGAAGCTCGACGCCGCGGCAGAGAAGTTCGGAATGCCGATGGGGCCGATCGAACTCGCCGATGTCGTGGGCCTCGACGTGTGCATGAACGTCAACGAGACGCTAGGCTCCGGCGCATCGAAGGACAACGACCTCGCGCGCCTCGTAAGCGCGGGCAAGCTAGGCAAGAAAACCGGCGAAGGCTTTTACAAGTGGGAAAAGGGCAAGGCGCAGAAGGCCGCCACCACTTATGACGAGGACGAGCTTGAGCGGCTCGGTCAGGACATGCTGAAGCCGCTGATCGACGAATGCGAGCGTGCGCTGGACGACGGAATCGTCGCGAATGCCGACCTTGTCGATGCCGGCGTCATCTTCGGCACCGGCTTCGCGCCGTTCCGCGGCGGACCGCTGCACTACCGCCGCGCTCAGGCCAGGTCCGGCGAAAGCGCTGCGCAACAGGCCGCCTGAACAGCAAACGCAAGAGAGATCCACCATGCAGAAAGTCGCTGTCATCGGGGGCGTGCGCACGCCGTTCTGCCGCTCCCACACCGCTTATGCCGACCTGACAAACCTCGACATGATGACGACGGCGCTGAACGGCCTGTCGGAGCGGTTCGGCCTGAAGGGCAAGCACATCGGCGAAGTTGTCGGCGGCGCGGTCGTCACCCACGCCAAGGACTGGAACCTCGCGCGCGAAGCCGTGATCGGCACCGATCTCGCCCCCTCGACGCCTGGCATCACCATGATGCAGGCCTGCGGCACCAGCCTTCAGGCCGCGCTTGGCAGCGGCGCGAAAATCGCCACGGGCCAGATCGACTGCGCCATCGCCACGGGGTCAGATTCTGTCTCCGACGCGCCGATCGTGTTCAACCGCAAGTTTGCGCAGCGCCTCGTCAAGACTTCGCGCGCCAAGGGCGTCGGCCAGAAGATCAAGCAGTTCGGCGACTTCAAGCCGGGCGAGTTGGCCCCGCAAGCGCCGAACGTGAACGAGCCGCGCACGGGCCTGTCGATGGGGCAGCACTGCGAGTTGATGGCCAAGCAGTTCGATATTCCTCGCGCCGAGCAGGACCTGCTGGCCTTCAATAGCCACAAGAACGCGGCGCAGGCCTACAAGGACGGCTTTCTCGACGACATGATCGTGCCGTGCGCGGGCGTTTTCCAGGACAATATCATCCGCGAGGACATCGACCTGGAGAAGATCGGCACGCTGAACCCGGCCTTCGACAAGTCGAAGCGGGGCACGCTCACCGCCGCCAACTCCACGCCGCTGACAGATGGCGCTTCGGCTGTGCTGATCGCGTCGGATGACTGGGCGCGCCAAAACGGCCTCGTGCCGCAGGCCTACATCGTCGAAGGCCAGACCGAGGCGATCGACTTCGTTGGCGGGCGCGGCCTGCTGATGGCGCCGACCATCGCGGTGTCGAAGATGCTGGACCGCGCCGGGCTGAGCCTGCAGGATTTCGACTTCTACGAGATCCACGAGGCCTTTGCCGCGCAAGTCCTGAGCACGCTCAAGGCATGGGAATCGGCGGAGTATTGCCGCGAGGTGCTGGGGCGCGATGCGCCGCTGGGCGAGATTGACCGCAGCAAACTGAATGTGCGCGGCTCCTCCATCGCTTATGGCCATCCGTTCGCGGCGACCGGGGCGCGCATCACGGGCCATCTCGCCAAGCTGCTGAACGAAAACGGCGGCGGACGCGGGCTCATCTCGATCTGCACCGCTGGCGGCATGGGCGTCGCGGCGATCCTGGAGGCTCCGCGCACCGAACAGGCAGCAGTCTGAGCGCGGCCCTACTCCTCGCTCTCAAGCTGATTCAGGCACTGCGCGCGGATGACAGCCAGCTCGTCGATCGTTGAGTCGATGTCCGCGCGCTTGCGCTGCAAATCCTCGATAGCCTGCTCCACCTTGTTCAGCAGATGCCGGGTCTGCAGCTTCTGCTCGGGATCGCGGTCGTACAGGTCGAGATATTCCGATATTTCCTGCAACGAAAAGCCGAGCCGCTTGCCGCGCAGGATGAGCTTCAGCCGGGCACGGTCGCGCCGGTCATACACCCGGTTCAGGCCCACCCGGCGGGGCTTCAGCAACCCCTTGGTTTCATAAAACCGCACCGCGCGCTGGCTGATGCCCAGTTCTTCAGCGAGTTCACCGATGCCATAAAGCTGCGTGTCGGACACATCGGGGGGTACGGAGGTCTGGGACGGTTTCGCCATGAGTGCGGAGCCTGGCTGCCTGAGGAAACGGTATGGACGATATAGCACGCGACTAGCGCGTGCGTCTTGCGCCAGCCCAGAGTGGAAACCTGCCAAAACCGGACTGATCGGCCACGAGTGTCACTTTCATAACACAATCGCCGCGATGATGGACGGTTAACGGGCCGTTGAACAAGGCTGTCGGGCGGTGCTTCGCGACAACGCACGCTGGGCCGTTCAACACGAGCGAAGCCATGGCGCGGCACACGCAAACCGACGCTGGACTTCGGCTCCGTTTCCGATTAAGGGGGGACCAGTAACATGCTGAGGCGTCATAGACTTTTCCTCGCATCACACGGCATGCCCTTGAGCATCTCTGAAACAACAATCCAGCCACGGCAGGCAGGGGGTTAGGTATGGACGAAGTCGCTTCCAAGATCGTCGATATCCTCAAGAAGAACATGAAGGATCCGCCGGAGACCATTTCTCTGGATACCAAACTGAGCGATCTGGAAATCGAGTCGCTCGATCTGGCGGTGATCGTTTTCGACATCGAAGACAGCTTCGGCATCGAGATCCCGTATAACGCAAACGAAGAGATGGAAGACTTCGCTACCGTCGGCTCGGTGGTGGAGCGTGTCCGCCAACTCGTATCGAATTCCGACGCGTCCGGCGCGGCGGCCTGATGCCGGCCGCTGGCGCAAAACAGCAGCTTTGATGCAGCGGCTTGGCCGGCGTGCGCGACGCGCGCAAACCGGCACAGAGTGAAACGAAAGAGCCATGACCACATCCAACGGCGCGCGCCGCGTCGTCGTGACCGGACACGGGGCCGTCACCCCTATCGGCATCGGCATCGACGCCTTCTGGGACAGCGTGCGCGCCGGGCGCTGCGGTATCGGGGAGATCAAGGGCTTCGACACCAGCGAGCTTTATATCCACGTCGCCGGCGAAGTGGATGGTTTCGACGCGCGCAAGCTGCTGGATAGTAAGCATATTCTGCTCGCCGACCGCTATTCCCAGTTCGCGGGGGCCGCCGCCAAGGAAGCGATGAGCCAGGCGGGTTTCGACGGACCGGTGGAGAACGGGTTGCGCGCGGCCTGTATCATTGGCTCGGGGATCGGCGGCCTCGTCAGCCTCGAAAAGGGCTACGAAGACCTGTTCCGCCACAACAAGAAAGCAACCCACCCACTGACGTTGCTTCGCTCGATCGGCTCCTCCGCCGCAGCGCATGTCGGCATCGACTACGGCATCAAGGGGCCGTGTTTCGGCACCGTCAGCGCGTGTTCCACCGCCGCCCACGCCATCGGCCTCACGCTCCAGCTCATTCGCGGCAACGCGGCGGATCTCGGCGTCGCCGGGGCGTCTGAAGCCGCGCTGACCTTTGGCTCGCTGCGCGCCTGGCAGGCGATGCGCGTGCTTTCGCCGGAGGGGTGCTACCCGTTCTCGGCGCGGCGCAACGGCACCGTGCTGGCCGAGGGCGCGGGCGTGCTCGTTATGGAAGAACTGGAACATGCCCGCGCGCGCGGCGCCAACATTCTCGCCGAGGTGCTCGGCTTCGGCATGACGGCCGATGCCGGCGACATGGTCAACCCCGACACCGAGGGGCCAAGCGCGGCCATGCAGCTTGCGCTCGACGATGCGGGGATCGCGCCGTCAGATATCGACTATCTCAACGCCCATGGCACGGCCACGGCCATCAACGACGTGAACGAAACCCGGGCGATCCGGCGCGTTTACGGCGCGGCCGCCGATGATCTGCTCGTCTCCTCCACCAAGTCGATGACCGGCCACACGCTGGGCGCAGGCGGCGGCATCGAGGCCAGCGCGTGCATCAAGGCGATCGACGAAAACTACGCGCCGCCGACAGTCGGCTTCGACGCGCCGGGCGAGGGCTGCGATCTTGATTATGTCCCCAATGCCGGGCGGGAGCACGAGATCAACTACGCGATGTCAAATTCGTTCGCGTTCGGCGGCCTTAACGCTGTCCTGGTGTTCGGAGCGCCGCCCGCGTAGCCTGAAGCGAAACCAGCTAACATGTTCGTCATTGCCGTGCTTGATCCGGCGATCCCATGCTTCGGTTGTTCACCAATAACGGATCCCCGTGTCAAGCAAGGGCATGGCGCGGTGCGTAGGGGGAACGCGTAGCGCGTTACATCAGCCCGGCGGAGCGCAGGCTGCCATGCCCTTCGCGGCCAACAATTATGTGGTCATGCACCACGATCCCGAGCTTGCCGGCCGTATCCATGATCTCCTTGGTCATGGTGATATCCGCCTGTGAAGGCGTCGGATCGCCCGAGGGGTGGTTATGAACGAGGACAATGGCCGTGGCCGACAGTTCCAGCGCCCGCTTGATGATTTCGCGCACGTAGACGGGCGTATGGTCGACCGTGCCTTCCTGCTGCACCTCGTCCGCGATCAGGCGGTTGCGCTTGTCGAGGAACAGGATGCGGAACTGTTCGATCTCTGAATGCGCCATCGCCGCCTGGCAGTAGCTCAGCACCTGGCTCCACGAACTCAGCACCGGGCGGTTGATGATCTCGCGGTTGAGCAGCCTCAGCGAGGCCGCCCGCACCAGCTTCAATTCGGTGATCACCGCATCGCCCATGCCGCCCACTTCGCGCAGACGCGCCGGCGACGCGTTCATCACCGCGGCAAACGAACCGAACTTCGCCAGGAGTGTCTTGGCGAGAGGTTTGACGTCGCGGCGCGGAATGGCGCGGAACAGGATCAGCTCCAGCAATTCGTAATCCGGCAAGGCGTCCGCCCCGCCCTGCATGAAACGCTGGCGCAGCCTCTGACGGTGCCCGTAATAGTGCGGTTTCGCGTCTGACTTGCCATTGGTGTAGGCCTGTCTGCCGGGCCTCGCGCCTGCGTGATTGAATGGCGGCGCGCCCCGTTCCTCCGCACTCGTTACATTGCGGCTGTACGCGTCGTCGAAGCCGCTCATGAGGCTCTCGCCCTTGGCATTTCATAGGGCGGCTTGTGCAGCCCGGCTGGCGAATAGGTGAAGACCTCGCAACCCTGCTCGGTGATGCCGACGGTATGCTCGAACTGCGCCGACAACGACCGATCGCGCGTTACCGCCGTCCAGCCATCCTTCAGGATCTTCACATGCGGACGGCCCAGGTTGATCATCGGCTCTATGGTGAAGACCATGCCCGGCGCCAGCGTGAGCCCTTCACCCGCGTTGCCATAGTGCAGGATATTCGGCTTGTCGTGGAACACGTCGCCCAGACCGTGGCCGCAGAAATCCCGAACGACGCTGCAGCGCTCGGCTTCCGCGTATTTCTGGATGGCCGCGCCAATGTCGCCCGTGGTTGCGCCCGGCCTTGCTGCCGCGACGCCTCGGATCAGCGCCTCATGCGTCACCTCGATCAGACGCTCCGCGCGCCGCGCCACGTTGCCGACCGGGAACATGCGGCTGGTGTCGCCGTGCCAGCCATTAAGGATCAAGGTCACGTCGATATTGACGATATCGCCCTCGTAAAGCTGCCGGGGGCCGGGAATCCCGTGACACACGACATGGTTGATCGAGGAACAGATCGACTTGGTATAGCCCCGATAATTCAGGGTCGCCGGGATCGCGCCATGATCGAGCGCAAACTCCAGCGCCAGATCGTCAAGCTCCTGCGTTGTCGCGCCCGGCACGACGTGCGCGGCAACCAGATCCAGCGCCTCGGCAGCCAGCCGCCCCGCCGCCCGAAGCCCCTCAAAGGCCTCGGCATCGTACAGCCGAACCTTGCGATCCGCGCGTCTCACATTGCTCTCCAGGTCACTCATTCCGCTGTCCTGTCCGCTGCGCATGCCGATTTTGCGCCAGGCCGCCAGCCAGTTCATGATGCCACCGCCTGCGCGTTTATTACGTCTCCAGTAAAATTTATGCGTCCGTGTACACTAATCCCGTCAAGCCCGACTTCGCAAACATAACATAAGGCCTCGACGCCATCAGCGCGCGCCCGGGAGAATGCCGCCGCGTAGGCCGGGTCGATATCCTCCGCCAGCGCAAACCGCTCCGCCGCGCGCTGCACGATATAGAGCATCACGGCGCGCTCACCCGCGGCCACGCGCTTGGCCAATTCATCGAGATGCTTCGCGCCGCGCGCCGTCACGCTGTCGGGAAACTCGGCCAGCCCCGGCTCCCGGCACAAATGCACATTCTTGACCTCCACGAGGCAGCGGGGACCATCACCTTCCAGCAGGATGTCCACCCGGCTGTTGGCGCCATAGCGCACCTCGCGGCGCATGGTCTCATAGCCCAGAAGCTCAGGCACACGGCCGTCGGCAATCGCTTCGGCGGCCAGCAGGTTCGGATGCGCCGTATTGATCCCCGCATAAGAGATACCTTCCGCGCCCGCACACTCGACAATCTCCCAGGTATATTGCAGCTTGCGCTTCGGGTTGGCGCTGGGCGATAGCCAGACCCGCGCGCCGGGATCGCTCAGGCCCATCATGGAGCCGGGGTTCGGGCAGTGCGCCGTCACAACCTCCCCGCCTTCGAGCCGGACATCGGCCAGGAAGCGTTTGTATCGTGTCTCAAGCCGACCGGGTATAAGCGTGTGCGGAAACTGCATAAGCTAAGATTAGGATGCGCCTGCTTGCGCGGCAAGACCAGCGTGCGCTCGCGGCGCGGCAACGGACAGAGCGAGCAAGAATGGCTGAGGGAAGTGAAGCAGGCGGCGAGGTCGTTACGGCCGGGCTGGTGGTCATTGGCGACGAAGTGCTGTCTGGGCGGACCAAGGACAAGAACATCGGCCATGTCGCGGAGAAGCTGACCGATGCGGGCATCCAGCTCAAGGAAGTGCGCATCGTGGCGGACGATCAGTCGGCGATCGTCGAGGCCGTCAACACGTTGCGCGCGCGATATGATTATGTCTTCACGACCGGCGGCATCGGCCCGACCCACGACGACATCACGGCCGATGCGATCGGCGCGGCGTTCGGCCTGACCGTGGATATGGACCCGCGCGCGCTCGACATCATGCGTCGGCATTTCCGCGAGGATCAACTCACGCCCGCGCGCCTGCGCATGACGCGGATGCCAGGAGGCGCGGCGCTGATCGACAACCCGGTGTCAGTCGCGCCGGGATTTTCGGTGGGCAATGTTTACGTCATGGCCGGCGTGCCACAGATCATGCAGGGAATGCTCGACCAGGTGCTGCCGGAACTGCGCACGGGCCAACGCATCCTGAGCCGCACGCTGCGTGTCGACGGCAAGGAAGGCGATATCGCCGATGTCTTGGGTGACGCGCAGACGGCGTTTCCCGCCGTGGCGATCGGTAGTTATCCGTTTCACGTTGATCTGCGCTTCGGCGTCAACGTCGTGTTTCGCGGGCCGGACGGCGCAGAGTTGGATCGGGCAAGCCATTATGTTCAGGACAAACTCCGCGCGCGCGGCATTCCCAGCGACTTCCCCGGCGAGGGCGACGCTGCTTGAGCGCGATCCGAAAGGCATGTCCCGGCCTCCAAGCATGGATGGCAACCGGTTTTCGGTGAAATCGCGCGTATCGAAAAAGTGAGCGCCGGTCAGCCGGAAGCGGCGAGGGGTTGCGCCTTGGGCGCGTCGGGTGAGGCGGCGTCCACGTCCGGTTTATCTTCCGCGTTGGCTGCCTGTTCAGCGGTTTCGGCACCTTCGCCCGCGCTGGTCGTCGGGGGCGCAGTGTCATACGTGGCAGGCTTGGAAGCCGCTTCCTCCGATGCCGGAGGTTCCGCGTCAGCCCCCTCGGCGACCTCGTCAACCGCGTCATCAGCCCCCACTTTAGTGCCCGTCACTTCGTCGGGCGTTGCAGTCTCGGCGTCCGGCGCATCGGCTTCGTTTGCCAGCTCCGGCTTATCCGCGTCGGTGTCATCCTCAAGCTCCGCGTTGTCTTCCTCCCAGCCGTAATGCGCCGACAAGCGCGCAAGCAGCCGCTCACACGCGTCATTCAACGCCTCGACGCTCATTTCACCGCCGATCAGATAGCGCGGCCCGTCCGGCTCCGGCTGTTCGCCGCGCTCGGCCGCCTCCAGCCGTTCCACCAGCGAGACGGCCGCCTCTGCCGCCGCGCGCCCGCCGGGCACACGATCCGCCAAGAATCGCTTCGGCTGAGCATGTCCGTGAAACACGCTCTGCGCGTCCGGCGCGCGGTTGCGCGCCATCGCCTCGCACCGCGCCGTGGCCGAAAGGAACGCGTCGATATCCGCGCGCAAGTGTGGCTCATGGCGGCGCAACTCTTGCGCCCAGTGGCGCGCGCGCGCCAGCTTGGTGACCACCATGAACTCGCGCTGGCTGACATCGCAGACCTGCTCGCGGAACATTGCCAGCCGCGACGCGATCTCCGCTGTGGCCAGCCCAGCGCCGATGTTGGGCATCGCCGCGCCGTGATGCGCCAGGTAGCTGTTATCGTCGATCACCGAGGTCAGCGCGCTCGACAGGAAATAGAGGATGCTGTCGAGCTCCTCGGCGCTCTTGCGCTTCATCATCCACATCGCTGTTTCAGCCCGGATCGCGGGCCGCCTTTTTTCCGTTGCCAAGGGAAACACGTGGACGCCGGACTCAAAACCGGCCCGGACTCGTCGAGCCCGGACCGGCCAATACCGAAAACGCAGGTAAAGCTACTGCTCAGGAACACCCACTCGTCGCGCCGCACGTGTCACACTTCAGGCATGTGCCGTTGCGCACGAGGGTGAAGTTACCGCACTCGCCGCAGGCTTCACCCTCGTAGCCCTTCAGCCGGGCCTCGGAGCTGAGCCGCGCGGGCGAGACAACCTCAGTCTCCGCACTTCCCTGCACGAGTGTCTCCTCCACCACGTCGGCGTGCTGGGTCTCATATAGGGCCGTGGTGATATTCTGCTGCAGTGCCGCCACAGGATTCGCAGCGTCACCGGCAACCATGACCACTTTATGATCGAACGAGCCGCGCATCATGCCCCGGCTCATATAGCGGTCCGCCACTACGGCAACATCGCCGCCTTCGCCTTCTCCGCTGCCAACCGAGGTGTTCACCGCCTCGGACGGGTCGGCATGGGCGAGATCATGGCGAGCCAGATAGGACACCGCCAACTCCCGGAAGATGTAGTCGAGGATCGAGGTGGCGTTCTTGATGCTGTCGTTGCCCTGCACAAGGCCCGCCGGCTCGAACCGGGTGAAGGTAAAGGCGTCGACATACTCCTCAAGTGGCACGCCATATTGCAGCCCGAGCGACACGGCGATGGCAAAGCTGTTCATCAGCGAGCGGAACGCCGCGCCCTCCTTGTGCATATCGACGAAGATCTCGCCGAGTTCGCCATTCTCGTATTCGCCGGTGCGCAAGTAGACCTTGTGGCCGCCGACGACGGCCTTCTGCGTATAGCCCTTGCGCCGTGACGGCATCTTCTCGCGGGTTGCGCGCATACGCACCCGCTCGACGACGCGCTCCACGATCTTCTCTGCAACCACTTCGGCCTTGGCCTGCGCCGGCTGCATCGCGGGCGCGTCTTCGGCGTCCTCCTCCTCGTCGTCGAGCGACTGCGTGCTCAGCGGCTGCGAAAGTTTCGAGCCGTCGCGATAAAGCGCGTTCGCCTTCAGGCCCAGCCGCCAGGATTGCAGATAAGCGTTCTTGCAGTCCTCGACCGAGGCATTGCCGGGCATGTTGATCGTCTTTGAGATCGCGCCCGAGATGAACGGCTGCGCCGCGGCCATCATCTGGATGTGGCTTTCCGCCGAAAGAAAGCGCGTCCCCTTGCGCCCGCACGGGTTGGCGCAGTCAAACACCGGCAGATGTTCGGACTTCAGGCCCGGCGCGCCCTCCAGCGTCATCGCCCCGCAGACATACAGGTTGGCCGCCTCGATTTCGCGGCGCGAGAAGCCAAGCTCGGCCAGCATGTCGAAATCCGGCGCATCAAGCCGCTCGGCCGGCAGGCCCAGCACTTGCGTGCAGAAGTCGACGCCCAGCGTGAACTTGTTGAACGCGAACTTGATGTCGAACGCGCTGGCCAGCCCCGCTTCGATCGCGGCGATCTTCTCCGGCGTGAAGCCCTTGGCCCGCAGAGCCTCGTGGTTGATGTGCGGCGCGCCTTTCAGCGTGCCGTTACCGACCGCATAGGTGATGATCGCGTCGATCCCCGGTTTGTCATAGCCGAGCTTGGCCAGCGCCTCGGGCACGGTGCGGTTGATGATCTTGAAGTAGCCGCCACCGGCAAGCTTCTTGAACTTCACCAGTGCGAAATCCGGCTCGATCCCCGTGGTGTCACAGTCCATAACCAGCCCGATGGTGCCGGTCGGCGCAATCACGGTCGCCTGCGCATTGCGATAGCCGTGCTGCTCGCCAAGCGCGAACGCCTGATCCCACACCGCACGCGCCGCCTCGGCGATGCGCGGCTGGGGACATGCAGCGGTATTCAGCGGCACCGGCGGGGTGCTCAGGCGCTCATACCCGTCAATTTCGCCATGCGCGGCGCGGCGGTGGTTGCGCATCACCCGCAGCATGTGCTGGGCGTTCTTGGCATAGCCCGCGAACGCGCCCAGTTCCGCCGCCATTTCCGCACTCGTCGCGTAAGACGTGCCCGTCATCAACGCCGAAATCGCGCCGGACAGCGCCCGTCCTTCTTCGGAGTCGTAGGGCAGGCCAGCGGCCATCAGCAGCCCGCCGAGATTGGCGAAGCCGAGGCCGAGCGTGCGGTATTCGTGCGAAAGCTGCGCGATCTCAGGCGAGGGGAACTGCGCCATCGTCACCGAGACTTCCAGCACGACCGTCCAGAGCCGGCAGCCATGAACGAAGGCATCAACATCGAACTGCCCCGCCTTGTCGCGGAACGCCATCAGGTTCAGCGAGGCGAGATTGCACGCCGTGTCATCGAGGAACATGTATTCCGAGCACGGGTTCGACGCCCGGATCGGCCCCGAGGCCGGGCAGGTGTGCCAGTCGTTGATGCTGGTATGGAACTGGATGCCCGGATCGGCGGAGGCCCAGGCGGCATAGCCGATCTGGTCCCAGAGGTCGGCGGCGTCGATCTCGCGCACGGTCTCGCCGGTGATGCGGCCCTTGAGCGCCCAGCTTTCGCCGGCTTCGACCGCGCGCAGGAAGTCGTCGGTAACGCGCACCGAGTTGTTCGAGTTCTGCCCCGCCACGGTGCGATAGGCTTCGCTGTCCCAGTCAGCGTCGTAGACCTCGAAGTCGATCTTCTTGTAGCCCTGCCGCGCAAACTGGATCACGCGCTGGATGTAATTCTCCGGAATGTGCGCGGCGCGCGCCGCCTTGATCTCGCGCTTCAGCGCCGGGTTGCGCGCCGGATCGAAGCAGTCATCGCCCGTGCCCTCGCAATTCACCATCGCGCGCATCACCGCGCTCAGATGCTTGGCGCAAGCCTTCGAGCCGGCCACCAGCGCGGCGACCTTCTGCTCCTCGACAACCTTCCAGTTGACGAATGTTTCCACGTCCGGGTGGTCGACATCGACGATGACCATCTTGGCCGCGCGCCGCGTGGTGCCGCCCGACTTGATCGCGCCCGCCGCCCGGTCGCCGATCTTGAGGAAGCTCATCAGACCAGAGGACTTCCCGCCGCCGGACAGCGGCTCGCCCTCGCCGCGCAGGTGGGAGAAGTTGGAGCCAGTGCCCGAGCCGTACTTGAACAGGCGGCCCTCGCGCACCCAAAGGTCCATGATTCCGCGGTCGTTGACGAGGTCATCCTCGACCGACTGGATGAAGCAGGCATGCGGCTGGGGATGCTCGTAAGCCGAGTTTGCGCGGGTCAGTTCGCCGGTGTCGGGATCGACGTAGAAATGCCCCTGGCTCGGCCCGTCAATGCCATAAGCCCAGTGCAGGCCGGTGTTGAACCATTGCGGGCTGTTCGGTGCGGCCATCTGCATCGCGAGCATGTAGCGCATCTCGTCGTAAAAGGCGCGGGCGTCATGTTCCTCGGTGAAGTAGCCGTGCTTCCAGCCCCAGTAGGTCCAGGTGCCCGCCAGCCGGTCGAAAACCTGGCGCGAATCCGTTTCGCTGCCGTAGCGCTCGTCCTCGGGCAGATCGGCCAGCGCGTCATGGTCGGGGACCGAGCGCCACAGCCATGACGGGACAGTGTTCTCCTCGACACGCTTCAGTCGCGCGGGCACTCCGGCCTTGCGGAAATACTTCTGCGCCAGAATATCCGCCGCGACCTGGCTGAAATTTGCGGGTACCGAAAAGTTGTCCAGGTGGAATACGACGGACCCGTCCGGGTTGCGGATCTCGCTCGTGGCCTTGCGAAAGCCGATGTCTGCGTAGGGTGATTGCCCCTCTCTGGTAAAGCGCCGTTCGATCCGCATCTGTGCATCCCTCAAGGTTTCGCCACGTTTCCGGGCGATTTTGAATCATTGATTTCTGGAGATTTACGCGAACTACGCAAGACGCATAAGCAATACACGCCGAAGCCGGTGCCCCAAGGAGAGAATCCGGCCACGATAACACACTGAAAACTATGGAAGACGCAAAACTGTGCGCGCCAGACGGTGGCGCTGGGTGCGCGGCTTACGCGGCGACGCACGTAATGACCGCGTTGGTATTTGTTCGCCATTGAGAGCAGGGCTGTACCCGCCGAACCCATTCAGACGTTGGCGTGAGTCGGGGGCGCAGTCAAGGCTTGGTGCGTATTTCACAGCGTTGACCCAACATCT
Organism: uncultured Hyphomicrobiaceae bacterium; assembly: GCA_964346335.1. Lineage (GTDB taxonomy): Bacteria > Pseudomonadota > Alphaproteobacteria > Rhizobiales > Rhodomicrobiaceae > Dichotomicrobium. The sequence goes on along the minus strand of CAYFVF010000007.1, from coordinate 6,110 downwards.
AGTGCCACCCCAAGAATTTCACGAAGTCTTGTGTTGGCCGCGCACAGCCACGTCACATCGCTTCCATCCTTGGTAGGGCGATTCGCGGCACGGCACATTGGCGTCAGGACGGCCGCCAGAAAGGTTCTGGATAAGCTGGGGACTAGGGATTTTCGTGCAGTCTTGATGTGGTATTCGCAACACTAGGCGCGGGCGCGAGGCGCACTTCTTCCAGCGTGCCGACCTGCGATCTGCCATGGGTCAGGCCCCGGCGCGTCATGTCGATCACCGCGTGACCGTTCTCGCGCCCGATGCGATAGAGGTGATACGCGGCCAGCGGTTTACCTCCATGGGACGTCCGTGTCGCCGACGCCGAAGCCGACGCCGAGGGCGCCCCAACCACGGGCACCCTGCCACCCGGCCGTATCAGCCAGTTGAGCGTGTAGCGATGCTCATGGCCATGCAGGACCAGTTCAACCCCGTGCCGGACCAGCACGTCCTGCAGCGCCTGCGCATCGTGCATCCCGCGCCGCCAACTCGCCATGCCGGGGAGCGGCGGATGATGGATGAGCAGAACGCGCACAAGCCCGGCGGCGCCCAGCGCGTCCAGCGCCTCGGCAAGATGGCGGATCTGGGCGCGGCCAAGCCGGCCGGCGGCGACGAAGGGGGCGGTGGCGCGGGCGGTTGACGTCCCTATCAACGCGACATCGCCGAACACCTGCACATATGGGAACTGCGCATCGGCATCCGGCACGATGGCCGCGCCGGCGTCATTCGTGCGCATGTACTCCGTCCAGAGGCGGAACCCGGCCCCGCGCCACCGTGGCACATACGCATCATGATTGCCGGGGATCACGCTCACCTTCGCGGGATCGCCAAGCGTGCGCAGCCACGCCAGCGCGTGTGTGAACTCGTCGGGTAGCGCGAGGTTTACGAGGTCGCCCGTCACCGTGATGTGGTCGGGGGCATGCGCGTGCATATCCGCGACGATGGCCGCGAGCGTATCCGGCTGATGCACACCGCTGCGACGGTACCAGTTGAGGTAGCCGAGCAGCCGCTTGCCGACAAGCTGGCCGAGCCGCGCAGGGGGTAGCGGCCCGAGATGTGGATCCGTCAAGTGGGCGAGCGTGAACATCCAGCTTCGCCGCCCTCAGCGCGCCGCTAAATCCGCGTGATCGTGTTGCTGATGACAGGCTCGCTGCTTGGCGAGGGCATCTGCTCCACGTCCCCGGATGGCAGGAAGCGCGGATCGACCGGGCGCGGCTTCAGCAGCGAGACCTCGCCCGGCGGGCCATAGCGGAACGGCAGCCGGCGCCCGACAAGGAAGCTCTCGTCGCCATACGCGCTCCAGCGCAGCAGCCGTTTGCGCGCGCTCATGAAGCTGGCGTAAATGCGCGACAGCAGCTCGTCACCCTGCACCTGCTCGGCGATCACCTCTCCTGCGGCCTTGCCGATCCCGGTCAGCACCTCATCCGGGAACTGGCGCAGCTGCACGCCGTCTTCCTTGATGAGCTGCTGCAGGACCAAGCCGTGGTAGGCGTAATAATCCTCTGTCATGTCGCGGCGTTCCTGCTGGCACGCCAGTTCCATGACCTTCTGGTGCTCCGGCTTCAGGCTGTTCCACACCTGCATGTTCACGCCGATCGCCTGCATCGCCATCGGTGAATGCACGCCCGGCCAGTAGTAATAGCGCGCGTATTTGTGAAACTCCTTCTCCCGGTCCGCCCACGGCCCGACGAATTCCGCGCCGTCCAGTTCGCCGGCCTGGAAAGCCGCCGTGATCTTGCCGCCGGGCATGCTGACGGAGCGCCCCCCGACCTTGTCGATGACCGGGCCGAAAATGCCCGGCACACGATAGCGCAGGCCCTGAAAATCGGCCATGGAGTTGACTTCACGCTTGAACCAGCCGCCCATTTGCACGCCGGTGTCGCCCGCCGCCAGCGGCATGATGTTGTAACGCGCCGACAGTTCACGCCACAGCTCATTGCCGCCCAGATACTCCATCCAGGCTTCGTGCTCGGTGATCGTCATGCCGTAGGGAAGCGAGCCGAAGAACGCGTAGCCCGGCGACTTGCGCTTGTACCAGTACTGCTCCGAGCCGTAATACATGTCGACATCGCCGCGCGAGGCCGCGTCGAAACTGTCGAACGCTTCGACAAGATCGCCAGCCCAGAACACCTGGATATCGATCTGGCCCTCGGTTGCCAGTCGGATGCGCCCCACGAGGCGGCGCAGGCTGGTGGAATAGCCGCGCGCCTGAGCGTTGTACGTCGAGACGAGCCGGAACTGGCGCTTGTTCTGCGACAGCGCGGGCCGCGGGAAACTGGCTGCCGCCGCCGACGTGGCCGCGAGGCCCCCGATAAAGGCTCTACGTTTCATGGGTTTGCGTCCTCGTCATGGGTTGTCTGTTGATCGCGGCCAAGCTGAAAATGGTTGCAATCATGGACACGAAAAGCCGATCGCTAGTCGGGTTGCACATCGATAATTCTGGGCTGCCCATCGACCGAGCTTCGCGTTTCGCCCGGCACCTCGCGCGTGCCCTGGCGCAGGAATTGCTGCTCGCTCTGCGAGTTCGGATTGCCCCCGGACGCGCCCGGTGCGCGGTCCAGCCCCAGCGCCTCGGAGCGGTCGTAATTGAACGGCAACCGGCGCGCCAGCAGGAAAGCGTCCTCCGCGACCTTGGTCCAGCGCAGGAGCTGGTAGCGCGCGCTGATGAAGTTCTCGAAGATCGCCTTGGCGTGATCGTTACTGTTAGCAAGGTTCATGACGACTTCGCTGGACGCCTTACCGAATTCGTTCAACAACGGGTCCGGAAACGCCACGATATCGCTGTTGCGCGTCTTGGCAAACTCCGTGATCGCGGCAGCGTTGCGCGAATTGAACTCGGACAGCATTCGCACCGCCTCGGTGCGGCACGCCATCTTGATCAACTCTTTCTCGCCTTCGCTCAGCCCGATCCACAAGTCGAGATTCATGCCAACGCTGATCTGGGTGCCCGGTTCGTGGAAGCCGGGGTGGTAATAGTACCGGGCAGCGCGGTGAAGCCCCAGGGCCATGTCGTTCCATGGGCCGACCCACTCCGCGGCGTCGATCTCGCCGGATTGCAGCGCCTCGACCACTCGCCCGCCCGGCACGACCACCGGGTCCGCGCCGAAAGACTTGGCCACCTCGGCGGCCAGACCGGTCACGCGAATGCGCAGGCCGCGCATGTCGGTCACGCTATTGATCGGCTTGTTGTACCAGCCGCCCATCTGCACGCCGGTATTGCCCGCCGCCAGCGGCTTGATGTTGTAGCGCGCGGAAAGCTCGTCCCAGAGTTCCTGGCCGCCGTACTTGTTGAGCCAGGTGTCCATCTCGATGGGGCTAAGGCCAAACGGCACCGACGCGAAGAAGTTGAACGCCGGGTTCTTGTCTTCCCAGTAATATTCGATGGCATGGTACATATCGACCCGGCCCTCGGCGACGGCGTCGAACATGTCCTGAACCGGCACGAGTTCATTCGCGCCGTAAGGGGTGACGGTGAGGCGGCCGCCGGTGGCTTCGGTAATCTTTTTGGCGAGGATCTGGGCGCTCGTGCCGTAGCCCGGATAGTTGAGCGGCCATGCCAGCGCCATCCTGAGTTCACGCTTGCCGGACGCCACCGCCGGCGAGGCTACCGTGGAGGCCGCCGCTACCGACCCCGCCGTGAGAAAAGTCCGCCGCTTCATACCCATACTCCCCGCGTCGCACAGATTTTCAGACTGTATCGCTCTCGCATACCAAGCCCCGCCCAGCCCATGATTTTTGCGCAAATACACCGAAAATTCGATGCATCGTGGTGCGCTTGTAGGCAGCCGGCGCGAGGACCGCGCCACCAGCGAGGCCCGATAACCCGCCGACAACACTCACTTGACCGCACGATCGGGCCGCAGCCAAGCACCTGAGGCGTGACAAACGAAGTGCCCTCACGTGTTATCACGTGCCAATCGGGATGTGGCAAAAAAATGGAACACACGCCATTAAAGCCGCGAGCTGTGCGGTATAAATCCCGTGCGCATGGTTAACCGCTAACGAATTGGATTGCATGATACATTTGCGGGCAGGGCAGGAGCCACGGGCGCGTGTATTCGTCTACGGAACGTTGCGTCCGGCGAGCGGACATCCGATGGGCCGCGTACTCGCGCACAATGCACGCCGCCTTGGGCGCGGCGCGATCCGCGCACGCCGGGCATGGGTTGGCGCGTATCCCGCCATCATACCCGACCCGGCCGGAAGCTGGGTGGAAGGCGAGGTTTACATGGTCACGGGCGGGCGCCGTGTCTGGTCCATCATCGACCGCTACGAGGGATGCGACGAGCTGCAACCGGCTTATAAGCGGCGGCGGCTTCCGGTCTGGCTGGGGCCGCGACTGGCGGGCGGCTGGACCAATGCCTGGTGTTATGTCATGACCTGAATGGCCTGCATGTCGACCGCTGGCGGCGCAATGGCTGCCCGCGCCTGCCGGTTGAGATCACGCGGCGTTTCATATACCAATAAGAAGTTTTGAGCGCTCACGCGACCGTGAGCAGCCCATCATGGCAGTTGCGCCGCAGCGAGCGCGAGTGAAGAAGCAAAGACAATCGGGATGTCATTTCAGCCATTTGATGCATTTCTGGCCAGCGCGATGCACATGCAAAGCCACTGGTTGGCTTTGCATGCCCGGCTCATGAACAGCTTGACCCCGGTTGCTCCCGCGAACCCCCAGCAGAAAACGCAGATCATGGACACGATCACGAGCGAAGGCCAACGCCACCCGCATTCCACCGAAACCAAGCGCGTATATCGTTTTGGCGCGGGCACGGCCGATGGCCGCTCCGACCTGCGCGACCTATTGGGTGGAAAAGGCGCCAACCTGGCCGAAATGGCTTCGCTTGGGCTGCCCGTGCCGCCGGGCTTCACGATCACCACGGATGTCTGCACCGCTTATTTCACGAACGATCACAAGTTTCCCGCGGGCCTCAAGGAAGAGGTCGAAGCCGCGCTGGAATTCGTGGGCCAGGCCGTGGGCGCGCGCTTCGGCGATACGCAGAGCCCGCTGCTCGTGTCCGTGCGCTCCGGCGCGCGGGTGTCGATGCCGGGCATGATGGACACGGTCCTGAACCTCGGGCTGAACGACGAGACGGTGCAGGCGCTGGCGCGGCGCGCGGACGACCGCCGCTTCGCCTTCGATTCCTATCGCCGCTTCATCCAGATGTATTCCGACGTGGTTCTCGGTCTCGACCATCACGTGTTCGAGCAGACGCTTGAACAATACAAGAACCTGAACGCCATGGAGCTTGACACCGAGCTGTCCGCCAAGGACTGGGCGAAGCTCGTCGAGCAATACAAGGCCATCGTGCAGGACAAGCTGGGCCACCCCTTCCCGCAGGACATTCATGAACAGCTCTGGGGCGCTGTAGGCGCGGTCTTTGAAAGCTGGCACACGGCGCGCGCAGTCACCTATCGCCGCTTGCACAACATTCCGGAGGAATGGGGCACCGCCGTCAACGTCCAGGCGATGGTGTTCGGCAACACCGGCGACACCAGCGCGACCGGCGTGGCCTTTACGCGGAATCCGTCCACGGGCGACAACGCGATCTACGGCGAGTTCCTCGTCAACGCGCAGGGCGAGGACGTCGTCGCGGGCATCCGCACCCCGCAATACATCAGCGAGGCGGCGCGCATCGCGGCGGGTGACGACAAGCCGTCGATGGAACAGGTCATGCCCGAGGCCTTCGCCGAACTGCGCGATATCTGCATCCGGCTGGAGCGCAATTACCGCGACATGCAGGACGTCGAATTCACCATCCAGGACGGCAAGCTGTGGATGCTCCAGACCCGAAGCGGCAAGCGCACGACCAAGGCTGCACTCAAGATCGCCACGGAGATGACTGCGGACGGCCTGATCACCAAGGAAGAAGCGCTGCTGCGCATCGAGCCGGAGCATCTGGATCAGCTTCTGCACCCCATGCTGGACCCGGACGCTCAGAAGGACGTGCTGACATCTGGTCTGCCCGCCTCACCCGGCGCAGCTACCGGCGAACTCGTGTTCAGCCCGGATGAGGCCGAGACACTGCGCAACCTGGGCAAGTCGGTGATCCTCGCGCGGATCGAGACCAGCCCGGAGGATATCC
>CAYFVF010000006.1:17039-24886 GCA_964346335.1 uncultured Hyphomicrobiaceae bacterium | reverse complement strand
AGTTTCCAACACAGACACTTGAATGCGACCGTGCTGCAAACGTGGATCAAGTGTCTGTGTCACTGCACTAGTCGCCCCTTCCGACGGCTTGCCGGTCGAAACGATTCGGGCGCTCAATCACCTCGACGCGGCAAACCTGCACGTGGCTGACGCGGAAACATTGAGCGGGCACAGCGTTCTCGTCTAAACGTTAGGGTGAATTGCGACGGGCGCATTCCGCTCGTCACCCAATCACCACGCGCGAGGATACCGTGCCGCTCAAGACCGCTTTCCAGATGGACCCGATCGACCGCATCGATATTGGCGGCGATTCCACCTTCGCCATGATGCTCGAGGCGCAAGCCCGCGGGCATAGCCTGTTTTATTACACGCCCGACCGCTTGGTTTACGGCGATGGCCGCGTCATGGTCACGGGCCGCGACGTTCAGGTGCGCGATACGCCGGGCGACCATTACGCCGTGTCGGACGAGTACCGCGTGGACCTGTCCGGCTTTGATGTCATCATGCTGCGGCAGGACCCGCCTTTTGACATGGCGTACATCACGACGACCTTCATGCTTGAACAGCTCATGCCCCGCGTGCTGGTGGTCAACGACCCTGCCAGTGTGCGCAACGCGCCGGAAAAACTGTTCAGCATGACCTACCCGGACCTGATGCCGCCCACGGCCATCGTGCGCGATCTCGACGGGGTGCGCCGCTTCCGCGCTGAGCATGACGATATCATCCTGAAGCCGCTTTACGGCAACGGCGGCGCGGCGGTATTCCGGCTGGCGGCGGGCGACACCAACCTCGGCGCGCTGGTCGAACTGTTCCAGGGCGTTTTCCGCGAGCCGTTCGTGGTGCAGAAATACCTGCCGGACGTGCGCGCGGGCGACAAGCGCATCCTGCTGGTGGACGGCGAGCCGGCCGGTGCGATCAACCGCGTGCCGGCGGACGACGAGACCCGCTCCAACATGCATATCGGTGGGCGCGCCGAACCGGCGGAGATGACGCAGCGCGACCTCGAGATCTGCGCGGCGATCGGCCCGGAACTGAAACGGCGCGGGCTGGTGCTGACCGGCATCGACGTTATTGGCCGTTACCTCACCGAGATCAACGTGACTTCACCGACGGGCGTTCGCGAACTGCGGCGTTTCGGAGGCGCGGATGTTGCCGGGCGCGTGTGGGACTGGATCGAATGCAAGCGTGCGGAACAGCACGCCGGGACGGCCTGATCCTGATTTGTTCGCATGTTGTTCTTGAAGTTTTATCACGAAATGCGTAACCTCCTGGCAAGTTGGTTGTGGGAGGGCACATGTTCGCGCGTATCTCCACTGTATCGCTGCACGGCATCGAAGCCCGGCAGGTCGACGTCCAGGTCAGCTTGTCCGCCGGGCTGCCATCTTTCACGATCGTCGGCCTCGCAGACAAGGCGGTGGTGGAAAGCCGCGAGCGGGTACGCGCCGCGCTCGGCGCGATCGGGCTGGCACTGCCGCCCAAGCGTATTACGGTCAATCTGGCCCCGGCTGACCTGCCGAAGGAGGGCAGCCACTACGATCTCGCGATTGCCCTTGGCGTCATGGTAGCCAGCGGCGCCGCGCCCGGTGATCTTCTCGAAGACTACTGCGTGGCCGGGGAACTGGCCCTTGATGGCAGTCTGTCGCCGATCGTCGGGGCGCTTCCCGCGGCGATCGGTGCGAACGCGCTGGGAAAGGGGCTGATTTGCCCGGCATCGTCGGGCGGTGAAGCTGTCTGGGCCGGCGAGACGGTTGATGTGCTGGCGCCGCCCGACATCCTATCGCTGGTCAATCACCTGAAGGGTGAGCAGATGCTTTCGCGGCCGACGCCCGCAAGAGCCGCTGCGTCCGGTGAACAGACATGCGATCTCGCGGATGTTTACGGGCAGGAAACGGCGAAGCGCGCGCTGGAGATCGCAGCGGCCGGGGGCCATAACATGCTGATGATCGGCCCGCCGGGCGCTGGCAAATCCATGCTCGCTGAGCGACTGCCAACAATTCTGCCCCCGATGTCGAGCGAAGAAATGCTCGAAGTCGCCATGATCCAGAGCATGGCGGGGGTGCTGGCGCAGTCGGGTATGAGCCGGGCGCGTCCGTTCCGCGCGCCGCACCACTCGGCGACGATGGCGGCGCTTGTCGGCGGCGGCTCGCGGCCACAGCCTGGCGAGGTTGCGCTTGCGCATCGCGGTGTGCTGTTCCTCGATGAGCTCCCGGAATTCGCGCCTCGCGTGCTCGATGCGTTGCGACAGCCACTTGAAACCGGCGAGATCTCGATCGCGCGGGCGAACCATCGCATATCTTATCCCTCCAGCATTCAGCTCGTGGCCGCGATGAACCCGTGCCGATGTGGGCAGGCCTTCGAAGCGGGCATGAGTTGCCGGCGCGGACGCAACTGCATGGGCGACTACCTTGGGCGGATATCAGGCCCGCTGCGTGACCGGATCGACCTGCAGATCGAAATGCCGGCTGTGAGCGCCGTTGACCTCACGCGGCCGCAGACCCCGGAGACGAGCGCGCGGGTCCGCGAGCGGGTCGCGACGGCCCGCGCGCTTCAGTGCGAACGATACGCCGCGCTGGAGCTTGATCAGGTGCGCACGAATGCCCAATGCCCGGCGAGCAGGCTCGCCGACGTCGCCGAGGTGGACACTTCAGGGCAAGCGCTGCTGCATGAGGCCACCCAAAAGCTCGGATTGACGGCGCGCGGATACCACCGGACGCTGCGGATCGCCCGAACGATCGCCGATCTCGACGCGTCGGCCCACGTGGCTCATGTGCACCTCAGCGAAGCCCTTGCCTATCGCGGTGAAAACCTGCGTGCGAGCATGGCCGCTTGATGCGGTAGAAGCGATCTCGACCACGCTTTTCCCGCCCGACCTTCGAGAGGAGCCTCGCATCTCGCCAAGCCACCACCGCTTACAAGCCCCCACCGCTTAAAGGTGCTTGAATACCGGGAAAAACTCTACACATTTTGAGATGAAGAGCGGTGCGAGGAAGAGGTGGACGGGCAGTGCCTTTTCCATCAGTTATGCGGGGCATCGGGGATCAACCGGCTATTCTCAACCAGCGATGTGGGGCAGCTATCCTGCGCTAGCATGGTTGCGCCCGGTCCACGATTGGTGCTGTTTGGCTTCGTAGCGGCGGCGGCGAGTGCGCCACGCTCGTGACAAGCGGTCGACAACAGGGCAGACTGAACCAGCACACAATCATGGAAAACGGTCACACTGAAAGAGCGCCAACTTATTGGATAAAAGCACTTTCACTGCTTCAACCGGCTCACGGCTTGTCGCGCGTGACCGGTTCCCACTGCGACTGAAAGTGCGCCAAGTGCGGTATTGGACAGGCGGATGAGACTCAACGTTCGACGTATTGCGAGCAAGTTCCGGCCCGCGCTGCCGGTTCGGCCGCTTTCGCCACAGGCGGCGCCGTTCCATCCCAGCCGGAGCAAGGCGCGCTCGTTCATGATGCGGCGCTCTCCCGCGAAGATTTACGGGCAGATCGGCGCGCTGGAAGCGCGTCTCGCGCGCTCGCGCGGTGACATCCGCCACGCGCAAAGGCTGCGCTACCGCGTGTTCTACGAGGAAATGTCAGCGATCCCCGACGCCAACACCATGCTCAACCAGCGTGACGAGGACCCCTACGATGCGATCTGCGACCATCTGCTGGTTGTGGACCGCGGCCCCCTCCCGAAAACACGCCAGCGTTGGCCGCGCCGCTCCCGCGTGGTCGGGACTTATCGGGTCCTGCGCCAGGAAAGGGCCGAGCGCCACGGCGGCTTTTATACGCAAAGCGAATATGACATCGCGCCGTTGATCGCGCGCAAACGCGACACGCACAATTTCATGGAGCTGGGCCGCTCATGCGTGCTCAAGCCTTACCGGAACCGGCGTACCGTCGAATTGCTCTGGCAGGGCATCTGGACTTACGTGCGCGAACACGGCGTCGACGTGATGCTCGGCTGCGCCAGTTTTTCGGGCACGGACCCCGATGATCACGCTATGGCGCTGTCCTTCCTGCACCATCACGCCAGCGCGCCCGACGAATGGCAAGTCCGCGCACACGACCATATGTATCACGATATGAACCGCCTCGCGGCCGACGAGCTGGACCAGCGGGCCGCATTGAAGGCGCTGCCGCCGCTCATCAAGGGGTACTTGCGCCTCGGGGCCTATGTCGGCGATGGCGCGGTCGTGGATCACCAGTTTGGCACCACGGACGTGCTCATCATATTGCCGGTGGAAGCGATTGATACACGCTATTTCGGGCATTTCGGCGCGCCGAACCAGAACCCGGCGAGCGTCGCGATGCGCCAGCCCAGCGAGATGAACTGAGACCTGCGGCCCTGCCAAGCCGATGCGCGAAACCCACCTTGAACGGACAAATTGACATTCATGCCGAAAATCGAGATTTACACGAAGCTGCTTTGCCCTTTTTGCATGCGCGCCAAGCGCCTTTTGCGCCGGAAGGGCGTCAGCTTCGAGGAAGTCGACGTGACGATGAAACCCAGTACCCGCGCGGCAATGCGTGAGCGCGCCGGCGGCGCACACACCGTCCCGCAGATTTTCATAGACGGGCGGCATATCGGCGACTGTGACAAGCTGCATGCGCTGGACGCAAAGGGCGAGCTGGATCCGCTGTTGGCGCGCGCATAGGCCACGCTCCGCGAGCGAACGCGGCTTTCGTGATGTTGGGCACCCGCGGTAAGCTGCCGTGGCTCCCCAACGAAAGGCGGCAGGCGCCAGTCCATCAACCACACAACAGCCCCGCAGCGGCAACGCTTTGAAACGCTGACGACAAACGGCCACCATGTCTGAGCAAGCCGATGTCCCTGCCAAGTTCCGCTGCGCGCTGGTTCAGCTGCGCTCCAGCCGGAATGTCGCCGCATGTGTCGACGCCGCAGTGCCGCTGATCCGCGAGGCTGCGGCGCAAGCGGACTATATTCTCACGCCGGAAAACACCACGCTGATGGAGCTTCGCACCGAAGCACTGTTCGCGGCCATCGCGCCAGAGGAGGAGACCCCGGCGCTCATCACCTTCCGCGACCTTGCGGCCACGCTCGACGTCTGGCTCCACATCGGGTCGATGCCGGTTCTGGTGGATGAGGGCCGCGCCGCCAACCGTTCCTTCCTGATCGCGCCGGACGGCGAAATCGCGGCGCGCTATGACAAGATACACATGTTCGACGTTGATCTTGGCGGCGGGGAGAGCTACCGCGAATCGAAGAACTACAAACCCGGCGCGGATGCCATGCTCGCCCGGCTGCCATGGGGCGGTCTTGGCCTGACCACGTGCTATGACCTGCGCTTTCCCGAGCAGTACATTGCGCTTGCACAGGCCGGGGCGGATTTCATTACCGTGCCGTCCGCCTTCACCCGGCAAACCGGCGCGGCGCATTGGCACGTCCTGCTGCGCGCACGGGCGATCGAGACGGGATGCTATATCCTTGCAGCGGCCCAGGGCGGCATCCACGACAATGGCCGCGAAACCTATGGCCACAGCCTGATCGTCAGCCCGTGGGGCGAGCTGATTGCGGAACGCAGCGGCGACAAGCCGGGCGTGATCGTCGCGGACATTGATCCGGCTCAGGTGAACGAAGCACGCAACCGGATTCCTTCGCTGCAGCACCGGCGCGAGATGACGGTACGCCACGCTGACAAAAGCGCTCTTGGCTAGTTGAAGGCGCCCGCCGTCAGATCCCGCCGAAACTCATCGAGCCACGCCCTGTCGCGTCCGCACGGATAGGCCTTCGCGGTATAGGTCAACTCGTTGCGCACGATGACAATCGATCCCGGCACATAAGCGTTGTCCTCTCGTTCATGCTCACCCGGGGCAGGCTCAACCGTGAAATGGGCGTGGAGATAACCAACGTCGGCTACGGCGTCCAACAGCGCCTGCTGTTCGGTCGGCTGGTCCATTGGGCACGTCCTCGCTGACCTGTGCAGTCGTCAACACGAGCGTGCCAGAGCAGGATTAGCTGTCGGTTAAGCGGAACGCGCGGAAGGGAAAGGGCCGCGCCGGGGGTGGCCCGGCACGGCATTGAGCATCAATGTCAAGCGCTGGTCGCGAAGCGGCTTACCGTACGCGTGACCTGCTGTTGCAGCGGCTGCGACGCATCGCTGGTAATACGCGCACCAAGCTGCTGTATCTCTTCAGCCTGCGTCTTGATGGCATCGAGCTGCTCGCGCATGAAGCCGGCCTGAAGCTCCATCGCCTCGGTCTGGGAACGGGCGCTGGCCAGTTTACGGGCAAACTCGAAACCGGCATTCACGTTGCGCTGCGCCATTTCCATGACCTTGGTGTTGAACTCCAAGGTGCCCTTGCTGGCGTGCTCCAGCGAGGCTTCAAGCGCCGAGGTCGAGTCTTCCATCGCTTGGCGGGCCTGCGTGTAGGAAGCGCGAAGCTGCGAAATGCTCTTCTCGGCATAAGCGCGCACGGCTTCCTGGCTATCGTCAGACGAAGCCTCGTAGTGCGGTGTCGGAGCAGCAACCTGAGCCGGCGTGAAACCGGTGTTCTGTGTTGTCGTGTCCGGTGTTGTCGGAAAATCGCTCATGATAACTCCTCCATCGTTTTGACAGGCTGTCCCGCCAGCGTTCAGACCTTCGGCTGAGCCTTCTGCGCGGCTTCAGCCATCAGCTTCGAGATTTCCTGGGCCTGCTGCGTGTAGGCTTCCATCTGCTGGCGCGCGTACTGCGTCTGGATTTCCATCACTTCCTGCAGGTCCTTCGCCTTCACCAGTCGCTCGGCAAGGTCAAAGCTCGCCTGCACGTTGGCCTCGGCATACTGCATGGTCTTTTCCTGGATCTCCTTGCCGCCCATGCCCATCATGTTGGTGGAATTGGCGAACATCCCCTGCGCCTGGCGCGCCGCGTCCATCATGCGGTCGTAGGCTTCCTTGGTCTGCTCGACGGACTTCTCGGCCATCTGCCGAACCGGGGCGGGAATGTCGAAATTGTTGGCGTCGTTCATGTCGATCTCCTTGAGAGTCGGTCTGTTGAATTCTTGAAACCTGGCCGACGGTCTCATGAGACATATCGCCGCCGACACACCTTATCTAATGCGCGTTATGCTGCGTTGCAACATGTTTTTGCATTGCAGCATAACTTTCCTCCCGCCCTCCACAGCCAGCCCCAATTTCCATGTTGCGCCGCACAAAAGCGGCAACGCGCGCTTGGGGGCAAATCCGAAATTTTCTTCATGCCACAATCGCTTGGTGATAATTCTTTAACCATTCACGAACGGGCACCGAACGCGATGGCGCAGTCTGAAAGCATACCGGCTCCGGGCCCTCCGGCGGCGCGGGCGTTATCGCTGGAAAATTTCCTAGCGACCGACGACCCGGTGTGGGTGTGGGACGGCCAAGGGCGGCGCATCGTGTGGGCAAATGCTGCCGCCGCCGAATTATGGGGCGAACGCGCGCCCGAGCGGCTGAAACGCCGGCGCGTGGGCAGCAAATCCGGCGCGCCCGCCCGGCTCACGGCGCTTGCGCGCTCCGGCGACACGTTGGGCGATCACGTCGAGACCCTTCGCGTGCCAGCGCCTGATGGCGTCAAAGCGATTGCGTGCATGTTTCAGCGTTTGCAGTTGGCCGACAAACGGCCGGGCCTCGTGGTGCGCGCGCTCGTGGAAGGCGCGGACGAGCCACCCCCCAGCGTCACGTTGCATCCCGCCGCGTCCACCGCCGCGCCGACCCCGGCCAGCACTGGCAACGGCTCTGCGCCACGGGCGCCAAGGACAGCCAGCCGCTCGGACCTTGGCGCACTCAAAGCCATTGCGCGCGACATCGGTGATGCCAGCAGCCGCGCGCCGAAGCCTTCCGCCGAATCGCAGCCCAAAAGCCAATCCGCCGGCAAGCCC